>NZ_JBSHAM010000046.1:0-23931 GCF_053611505.1 Amycolatopsis sp. NPDC054798
GTACGCCGCCCCCCGCGGGTTGGACCGTCACCCGCAGCCCCACTGGCAAGCGGCGCCGGCCCCGCCCCGCCCCCCCCCCCCCGGCCCCGTCCACCGCTTCGCCCGTCTGCGGCGGCGAGGCGAATGGCGCCGCGCGGCGCCGCCCGGGACACTGGTGCGGTGCGCATTCCCGTTCCCCGGACCGAAACGTGACCCCCGAACTGGCCGAACTGGCCGCCGCCCACGGAGTCGCGACCCGCTACGAAAACGCCGACCACGTCGAAGTGCCGGTCGACCCCGACGTGGTGATCGCCGTATTGGCGCAGCTGGACGTCGATGCCGGTACTCCACAAGCGATTCAGCGAGAATTGGCCGCGGTGCGGGAAGCCCGTGCCTCGCGAGCGTTGCCGCCGACGGTGGTCGTGCGCGCCGGGCAAGAACGCGAACTCGGCCAAGCCGCCGCCGTCGAACTCGAAGACGGCACTTTCCGTGACGTCGGCGCCACACTTCCGGCGGACCTTCCGCTGGGCTGGCACCAGATCGTCACGGACAGCCAGCGGGCAACCCTGGCGGTCGTGCCGGACCGGCTTCCCGCGGTGCCGCCCGCCTGGGGGTGGATGCTGCAGCTCTACGCCCTGCATTCCGGGCAGTCGTGGGGAATGGGCGATTTCGGCGACCTCGCCGAAATGGCGTCCCGGTCGGCCGCCGAACTGGGCGCGGGCGTGCTGCTCGTCAACCCGGTGCAGGCGATCAGCCCGGCCCATCCGGTCGAACGGTCGCCGTATTCGCCCTCCAGCCGCCGGTTCGCGAATCCGCTGTACCTGCGGGTGACCGACATCGAAGCGTTCGCCCGCGCCGACGAAGAAACCCAGCGGCGGGTGCGAGCGCTCGCGCCGGATCCGGTCGGCGAGCTGATCGACTACGACGCCGTGTGGACCGCTAAACGCGCCGCGCTGGAATTGCTGCGGCCGCACCATCCCGACCCGATCGAGCTGGACGACGACCTTCGCGATTTCGCCGCGTTCGGCGCGCTCGCCGAGCTGCACGGCAACGACTGGCGCGAGTGGCCGGAGCCGCTGCGCGATCCCGGCAGCGCCGAGGTGGCCGCCGCGCGCGAGGAACTGGCCGAGCGGATCGAGTTCCACGGCTGGCTCCAGCAGCTCTGTCACGAACAGCTCGACAACGTCCGCCGCATCGCGCGGGAAGCGGGGATGCCGGTGGGCGTCGTGCACGATCTGCCGGTCGGGGTCCATCCCGGCGGCGCGGACACCTGGGCGCTGCGGAACGTGTTCGCCGCGCGGGTGCGGGTCGGCGCGCCGCCGGACGCGTTCAACCAGCAGGGCCAGGACTGGAATCTGCCGCCGTGGCGGCCGGACCGGCTCGCCGAAGCCGGGTACGCGCCGTTCCGCGACGTCGTGCGCGGAGTGCTGCGGCACGCGGACGGCATCCGGGTGGACCACATCGCCGGGATGTGGCGGCTGTGGTGGATTCCGCCGGGCGAACCGGCTGGTCGCGGCACGTACGTGCACTACGACGCCGAAGCGATGCTCGGCGTGCTCGCGCTGGAAGCGCATCGCGCGGGCGCGGTCGTGGTGGGGGAGGACCTCGGCACGGTCGAGGACACCGTCACCGAGACCATGCACGAACGCGGCGTGCTCAGCTCCGCGGTGCTGTGGTTCCAGCGCGACTGGGACGCGCCCGGCAAGCCGTTCGTCCGCCCGGACAGCTGGGACCCGGACGCGATGGCCAGCATTTCGACGCACGACCTGCCGACGGTGTCCGGCTGGCTCGGCGCCGAGCACGTGCGGGTCCGCGCGGACCTCGGCCAGCTCGACCGTCCCGTAGAGCAGGAGTACGCCGAAGCGGCGGCCGAGCGGACAGCTCTGCTCGAAGTGGTTGCCAGCGAAGGAATTCCGGACGACGACTTGGTGGTCGCCCTGCACACGCTGCTCGCCTCGGCGGCGTCGCGGCTCGTGCTCACCGCACCGGCGGACGTCGTCGGCGAACGGCGCCAGCCGAATCTGCCGGGCACGGTGGATGAGTACCCTAACTGGCGCATCCCCCTTCCCGTCACCGTCGACGGGTTCTTCGCCGACCCGCGGGTGCGGGCCGCGGTCGCCCCGCTCGCGGCGGCCCGCCCGCTGCGCTGAAACCTTCGAAAACCCCGTCCGGACAACGAAAACCGATGCCCAAGGAGAAGCCCTGTGCGGCCCTGGCCCGGAAAGCCCTACCCGCTCGGCGCCACTTATGACGGCGTGGGGACGAACTTCGCGCTGTTCTCCGAGGTCGCCGAGCACGTCGATCTCTGCCTGTTCGACGAGGAGGGCAAGGAAACCCGCTCGCGGCTGGAGGAGGTCGACGGCTTCGTCCACCACGGCTACCTGCTCGGCGTCGGCCCCGGGCAGCGCTACGGATTCCGCGTGCACGGACCGCACGACCCCATTCGCGGCCAGCGCTGCAACCCCAGCAAGCTGCTGATCGACCCGTACGCCAAGGCGTTGTCCCGCGGCGTCGACTGGTCCGAAACGCTGTTCAGCTACCGCTTCGACGACCCGGACCAGTTCAACGAGGACGATTCGGCGGGACACGTGCCGTATTCGCTCGTGGTGAGCCCGTTCTTCGACTGGGCCAACGACCGCTCGCCGGGGGTGCCCTACCACGAAACGGTCATTTACGAGACGCACGTGCGCGGCATGACGATGACGCACCCGTTCGTCCCTGAGCGGCTGCGCGGCACGTACGCCGGGCTGGCGCACCCGGCGGTGGTCGAGCACCTGCAGAAACTCGGCGTCACCACGGTGGAGCTGATGCCGGTGCACCAGTTCGTCACCGACCACGGCCTCGACGAGAAAGGCCTGCGCAACTACTGGGGTTACAACACCATCGGGTATTTCGCGCCGCACGACGGGTACGCCGCGATGCAGGGCCACGGCGGGCAGGTGCAGGAGTTCAAGGGCATGGTCCGCGCCCTGCACGAGGCCGGCATCGAGGTGATCCTCGACGTGGTCTACAACCACACCGCCGAGGGCAACCACCTCGGGCCGACGCTGTCCATGCGCGGCATCGACAACGAGGCGTACTACCGCCTGGTCGAGGACGATCCGCAGTACTACATGGACTACACCGGCACCGGGAACTCGCTCAACGTGCGCAGCCCGCACACGCTGCAGCTGATCATGGATTCGCTGCGGTACTGGGTGACCGAGATGCACGTGGACGGCTTCCGGTTCGACCTCGCTTCCGCGCTGGCCCGCGAGTTCTACGACGTCGACCGGCTGTCGACGTTCTTCGACCTCGTGCAGCAGGACCCGATCGTGAGCCAGGTGAAGCTGATCGCCGAACCGTGGGACGTCGGCCCCGGCGGCTACCAGGTCGGCAACTTCCCGCCGCTGTGGACCGAGTGGAACGGGCAGTACCGCGACACCGTCCGCGATTTCTGGCGCGGCGAACCGTCGACGCTGGGCGAGTTCGCCTCGCGGATCACCGGTTCGTCGGATCTGTACCAGGACGACGGCCGCCGCCCGTTCGCGTCGATCAACTTCGTCACCGCGCACGACGGCTTCACGCTCGCCGATCTGGTGTCCTACAACGAAAAGCACAACGAGGCGAACGGCGAGGACAACCGCGACGGCGCGGACGACAACCGGTCGTGGAACTGCGGCGTCGAGGGCCCGACCGACGACGAGGAGGTGCTCGCGCTGCGCGCCCGGCAGCGGCGGAACCTGCTCGCCACGCTGCTGCTGTCGCAAGGCGTGCCGATGCTGCTGCACGGCGACGAGCTCGGCCGGACCCAGCAGGGCAACAACAACGCCTACTGCCAGGACACCGAACTGTCCTGGATGGACTGGGAACTCGCGACCGAGAACGCCGATCTGGTCGAGTTCACCGCCGCGCTCACCGCGTTCCGCAAGGCGCATCCGGTGTTCCGCCGCCGCCGGTTCTTCCAGGGCAAGCCGGTGCGCAAGGGACAGGAGCTGGGCGACATCGCCTGGTTCACCCCGGCGGGCGAGGAGATGACCGAGCAGAACTGGGACGACGCGTTCGGCAAATCGGTGGTGATTTTCCTGAACGGGGAAGGGATTCCGGACCTCGACCCGCGCGGGATGCCGGTGTCCGACGATTCCTTCCTGCTCGCGTTCAACGCGCACTGGGAGGACATCGCGATGACCCTGCCCGGCAACGGCTACGGCCGCGAGTGGACAGTCGTGGTCGACACCGAGACCGGCAGTGTGGGGAAAACGGACGTCGAACCGGTCGAAGGCGGCGGCAAGTTCACGCTCGCCGCTCGCTCGCTGGTGGTATTGCAGCGCACCGCGAAGGAGGGCGAATGAGCACGCCGTCCTCGACGTACCGGGTGCAGTTGCGGCCGGAGTTCGGCTTCGCCGACGCCGCCGGGATCGTGGATTACCTGCACGAGCTGGGCGTCGGCGCGTTGTACGGCTCGCCGATGCTCGACGCGGCACCGGGGTCCACGCACGGTTACGACGTCACCGATCCGACGCGCGCCCGGGGCGAACTGGGCGGCGAAGAAGCGCGAAAGGCGCTCGCGGCGCGGCTGAAAGAAGCCGGGCTCGGGTTCGTCGTCGACATCGTGCCGAACCACATGTCCGTCGAAGTGCCGAAGGCGAACCAGTGGTGGTGGGACGTGCTGCGGAACGGTCAGGATTCGCCGTACGCGCCGTTTTTCGACATCGACTGGAGCCGCGGCCGCGTCTTGCTCCCGGTGCTGGGCGACGACAATGCGGTTGCCGAGCTGACCGTCGAAGGGGACGAACTCGTCTACTACGACCACCGGTTCCCGATCGCGCCCGGCACCGGCGACGGCTCGCCGCGAGAGGTGCACGCGCGCCAGCATTACGAGCTGGCCGGCTGGCGGCGCGGCAACCATGAGCTGAACTACCGGCGGTTCTTCGACATCACGAACCTCGCCGCGGTCACCGTGGAACGGCCGGAGGTGTTCGCCGAGACGCACGGCGAGGTGCTGCGCTGGGTGTCTGACGGCGACGTCACGGGCCTGCGCGTGGACCATCCGGACGGGCTCGCCGATCCTGGCGGGTATTTCCGGCGGCTCCGCGAGGGCGCGCCGGGGGCGTGGCTGGTGGCGGAGAAGATCCTGCACCCTGGCGAGGCGCTGCCGCAGAGCTGGCCGGTCGACGGAACCACCGGGTACGACGCGCTGCGCGAGATCACCGGCGTGTTCGTGGACCCGGCCGCCGCTCCGGTGTTCACCCGGCTCGCTGCCGAGCAAGGCGTGCGCACCGACTATCACGCGGTCGAGGAACGAGCGCGGCGCTTGGTGACCGACGGGATCCTGGTCGCCGAGGTGCACCGGATCGCCGCGCTGCTCCAAGGCGTGGACGCCGAAGCGGCCCGCGCCGCCGTCGCCGAGGTGATGATCGCGTTCCCGGTCTACCGCTCGTATCTCCCCGAGGGCGCCGAAAACTGGGCGGCCGCCGTCGCCCGGGCGCGCGAGCGGCGGCCGGAACTGGCCCCGGCGCTCGACGCGCTGGACAGCCAGGTGCGCGGCGCGCCGGACGGGGAGCTGGCGACGCGGATCCAGCAGACGTCCGGCATGGTCGTCGCGAAGGGCACCGAGGACACGACGTTCTACCGGTTCACCCGGTTCGCGGCGCTGAACGAGGTCGGCGGCAACCCGGACCGATTCGGCTTGAGCCTCGGGGAATTCCACACGCTGGCCGAGGGGCGGGCGGCGGCTGCCCCGGCCACGATGACCACGCTGACGACTCACGACACGAAACGCTCCGAGGACACTCGCGCCCGGATGGCCGCGCTGTCGGAGGTCGCGGACGAGTTCGCCGTCGCGGTCCGCCGCTGGACCGCCGCGCGCGGGATCGACGAGCCCGCGCTGAATCTCCTGGCGTGGCAGACGCTCGTGGGCGCGTGGCCGATCTCGCCGGAGCGGTTGCGCGACTACCTCGACAAGGCCGCGAAGGAAGCGAAACTCCGCACCTCCTGGACCGACCACGACGAGGAGTTCGAACGCGCTGTCGCCGAGTGGCCGTCCGCGGTGCTGGGCGACGCGGAGCTGGCGGCGGATGTCGAGGCGTTCGTCAACCGGGTGCGCGGCGCGGGCTGGGCGAATTCGCTGGGGCAGAAACTGGTGCAGCTGGCCGGACCCGGCGTGCCGGACGTCTACCAGGGCACCGAGCTGTGGGACTACTCGCTGGTGGACCCGGACAACCGCCGAGAGGTCGACTACGGCGTCCGGCGCTCCCTGCTCGAACGCGTCCAGGCCGGCGAACAGCCGGAGATCGACGAGACCGGCGCGGCGAAACTCCTGGTGGTGCACCACGCGCTGACTCTGCGCCGGGACCGGCCGGAACTCTTCACCGGATACCGGCCATTGCATGCCGAAGGCGTTGCGGCGCAACACCTTCTGGCTTTCGAACGCGGCGCTGACCTGACCGTGGCAGTCACCCGGCTGCCGCTGGGACTGGACCGTGCGGGCGGCTGGCGCGACACCGTTCTGCCGCTGCGCGCCGGAGAATGGACCGATGTGCTGACCGGTCGCGGGGTAGGGGACGCACCGCCGGCGTCCGCGCTGTTCGAGCAGTACCCGGTCGCGCTTCTGGTGCGGGAGGACTCCTGATGTTCACCGTGTGGGCCCCGTCCGCCGAACGCGTCCGCGTCCGGGTCGACGGCACCGACCACGAGATGACCGCCGCGGCCGACGGCTGGTGGCAGGCCGACGTCACCGGCACGGACTACGCCTTCCTGCTCGGCGACGACGACCGTCCGCTGCCGGACCCGCGTTCGCTGCGCCAACCGAGCGGCGTGCACGAAGCGTCGCGCGTCTACGACCATTCCGCCTTTGAATGGACCGACCAGTCGTGGACCGGACGGCAGCTGCCCGGCGGGGTGGTCTACGAACTGCACGTCGGCACGTTCACCGAGGCAGGCACGTTCGACGCGGTCATCGAACGGCTCGGGCACCTGGTCGACCTCGGCGTCACGCACGTCGAACTGCTGCCGGTGAACTCCTTCGACGGCACCGCGGGCTGGGGTTACGACGGCGTGCTGTGGGGCGCGGCGCACGAACCGTACGGCGGCCCCGACGGGCTGAAACGCCTGGTCGACGCCTGCCACGCGCGCGGCCTCGCGGTGCTGCTCGACGTCGTCTACAACCACCTCGGCCCGTCCGGCGCCTATCTCGACCGGTTCGGCCCGTACTTCGCCGGCCGCACGGACTGGGGCGCTGGGCTGAACCTCGACGGTCCCGGTTCCGACGAAGTCCGCCGCTACGTCCTCGACAACGCGCTGGGCTGGCTGCGCGACTTCCACCTCGACGGCCTGCGCCTGGACGCTGTGCACGCACTGGTCGACAAGCGCGCCGTGCATCTGCTGGAAGAACTCGCCACCGAGGTCGAGGCGCTGTCCGCGGCCCTGAACCGCCCGCTGACGCTGATCGCCGAATCCGACCAGAACGACCCGAAGCTCGTCACCGCCCGTGACGCGGGCGGCTACGGCCTGCACGCGCAGTGGTCCGACGACCTGCACCACGCGCTGCACGTCCGGCTGACCGGCGAAACCACCGGCTACTACACCGATTTCGCCGCACCCGGGGCGCTGGCCAAGACCTTGCGGGAGGCGTTCTTCCACGCCGGCACCTGGTCGTCGTTCCGCTCCCGCACGCACGGCCGCCCGCTCGACCGGCGGGTCGCCTCCGGCCACCGGTTCCTGGCCTACCTGCAGGACCACGACCAGATCGGCAACCGCGCGACCGGCGACCGGCTGTCCGCGACCGTTTCGCCCGGCCTGCTGGCCTGCGGCGCCGCGGTGGTGTTCTGCTCGCCGTTCACGCCGATGCTGTTCATGGGCGAGGAATGGGCCGCGGAGACGCCGTGGCAGTTCTTCGCGTCGTTCCCGGACCCGGAACTGGCCGAGGCCGTCCGCACCGGCCGCCGCCGCGAGTTCGCCCAGCACGGCTGGGGAGAAGCGGAGGTCCCGGACCCGATGGACCCGGCCACCGTCGCCCGGTCGCGCCTCGACTGGACCGAACCGGGCAAACCCGGCCACCGGGAGATCCTGGGCCTGTACCGGACGCTGATCCGGCTCCGCCGCGAACGCCCGGAGCTGACCGACCCCCGGCTGGACCGGGTCGTCGTGGAGAGCGCGCCGGACGACGCGTGGCTGGTCCTGCACCGGGGCGGGCTGCGGCTGGCGTGCAACTTCGGAGCGAAGCCGGCGGAGCTTCCGGTGGCGGGGGAGGTGCTGGCCTCGTGGGGGAATCCCGAGGTCGGCGGCGAGGCGACGGTGTTGCCCGCGGAGTCGTTCGTGCTGGTCGCCGCTCGCTGAGACCGGGCGGGGCCCTCCTCGTCACTCCTCGAACTGCCGAGCCCGGGCCCAGTGCTTCTCGAACTCGGCCGCGCTGATCTCGTCGGCCGCGGTCTCTGGGGCGAAGAGGTCCGCGACCGGCGGGTTGAGCGCCCAGTCGTCGGGGGTGCTGCGTACGGCGGGCCTGCTCGCGGGCAGTTCGACCTGGCGGATCCTGCGCCCGTCGGCCCTGGCCTCGACCAGCCAGTCGTCGTCCTCCTCGCCGCTTTGGCGGAGGTGCACGACGTCGCGGCCGGACAGCGCGCCGAAACCCGGACGTCCGCGCCGCCCATCCCGTAGTCGTGCGTGACGAGGAAGGTGTGCTTGGGCGCGGCGTCGCTGGTCACGAAGAGCGAGCGCAGCCGAGCTGTTGGGGCGCAACCACTTCCGTCAACGGGCCGAGCCGCAACCGTTCGGGGTGTGGACGCTGTCCTCTTCGGAACCAGCTTCCAGCAGGTCAAGCCCACCGGAAAGCGTTTCGCGAGGGCCTTCGCGCTGAGGCTGACAGTCCATAACGGGCTGATCGCGCAGCACCAGCCTCTCCGTCGAGACAGCCTGCGGGGCACGCCCGGCCCGACCTCGGCTTGCCGCGCCGTCCGCCCAGGTCACCACCCCTGCTTACGGCAAGTTCAGCCAAGCGCCGGAGCCCGCCGCCGCCGCGGGTTTGACAGGATCGGCGCATGGCACAGCGACCCGCATCCGACAACCAGGTCCTCGCCGGACGTCCGTTCCCGCTCGGCGCCCACCCGGAGGCGGGCGGCGTCCGGTTCGCGGTGACGTCCGCCGTCGCCGACGCGGTGGAGGTGTGCCTCGTCGGCGACGACGGCTCCGAGCGGCGGATCGAACTGACTGAACGCACGTTCGGCGTCTGGCACGGCCTCGTCCCCGGCGTCACGGTCGGCCAGCGCTACGGCTATCGCGTGCACGGCCCGTACGACCCGGCGCACGGCTACCGGTGCAATCCGGCCAAGCTCCTGGTCGACCCGTACGCGCGCCGGATCGACGGGAAGCTCGCCAGCCTGTACGCCGCGCAGGGCTTCACCGGCGACCCGGAACGCGGTCCGATGTCCACTGTGGACTCCCTGGGCAGCGTGCCGCTGTCGGTCGTCGCCGCGCCGGGCGGGCAGGACACCGGGATCAAGCCCGAGGTGCCGTTCGAGGAGTCGGTGATCTGCGAACTGCACGTGAAGGGGTTCACCCAGCAGCATCCGTTCATCCCGGAGGCGCTGCGCGGCACGTATCTCGGCCTGGCGCACCCGGTGGCGATCGAGCACCTGACCCGGCTCGGCGTCACGACGGTCGAACTGCTGCCGGTGCACGCGTTCGCCGACGAGCCCGCGCTGATCCGCTCGGGGCGGCACAACTACTGGGGCTACTCGCCGCTGGGCTACTTCGCGCCGCACGCCGGGTACGCGAGCGAGCCGGGCCGCGAGATCGAGGAATTCCGCACGATGGTGGCGGCGCTGCACGCGGCGGGCATCGAGGTGCTGCTCGACGTCGTGTTCAACCACACCTGCGAAGGCGGCCCGGACGGTCCGACGCTCTCGCTGCGCGGCCTCGACGCCCCGGCGTACTACCTGCACACCCGCCGCGGGCACATGGCCGACCTCACCGGCTGCGGCAACACCCTCGACGCCGGTTCGCCGACGGTCGTCCGGCTGGTCACCGATTCGCTGCGGTACTGGACGCAGGAGATGGGCGTCGACGGGTTCCGCTTCGACCTGGCGAGCACGCTCGGCCGCCCGCGCGGCGAGATGTTCGACCGCGAGTCGACGATGCTCACCGCGATCACCACCGACCCGGTGCTGTCGCGCTGCAAGCTGATCGCCGAACCGTGGGACGCGACCGGCGAGGGCTACCGCGTCGGCGACTTCGGCGCGCAGTGGGCCGAATGGAACGGCCGCTACCGCGACACGGTCCGCGACTTCTGGCGCGGCGCGACCGGCGTGCGCGACCTCGCCTACCGGCTGTCCGGCTCGTCGGATCTGTACGACCACAACCTGCGCCGGCCGTGGCAGTCGGTCAACTTCGTCACCGCGCACGACGGCTTCACCCTGCGGGACCTGGTGTCCTACAACGAAAAGCACAACGAGGCCAACGGCGAGGACAACCGCGACGGCACGAACGACAACCGGTCGTGGAACCACGGCGCGGAGGGCGAGACCGACGACGCGGCGATCGTCGCGCTGCGCACCCGCCAGGCCCGCAACCTGTTCGCGACGCTGCTGCTGTCCACCGGCACGCCGATGTTCACCGCGGGCGACGAGATGTGGCGGACCCAGCACGGCAACAACAACGCCTACTGCCTCGACGACGAAACGTCGTGGGTCGACTGGACGCCGACCGAGGCGTCCGAGCCGATGCTCGCGTTCGCCCGCCGGGTCGTCCGGTTGCGCGCGCACAGCCCGGCGCTGCGGCAGCCGGAGTTCTTCGAGGGCCGCACGACCGTCACCGGCAAGCCCGACCTCGTGTGGTTCCGCCCGGACGGCGAGGAGTTCGACGAGATCGACTGGTTCGACGAGGACCGCCGCACGCTCTGCATGTGGATCGACGGATCGAACAGCCAGGCGCGCAACCGCGAGGGCGCGCTCGTCACCGACCACTCGTGGCTGCTGGTGCTGCACGCGGGAGCGGAACCGGTCGAGATCGTGCTGCCCGGCCCGGAGTACGGCGAGACTTTCAAGCCCACTTTGGACACCAGCACCGCCGACGGCACTCCGGCCCATCCCGGGGTCCTCGAACCGAAGGCGCGGATCACCGTCGAGGCGCGGTCCCTGCTGTTGCTGCGCGCGCCCCGCGACACGGTGGAAACCCCGCAGCTGTAGGAAGCGGACGCCCGGCGGGTTTCCGCGCCGGTACTCGCGGGTAATCACCGGAACGCGCCGCCGATTGTTAACGCAATTCGGCGGGCGTGTTGCGGGCAGGAGACGGGAATGCGTCCGCGAGTTCCGCCGAATGGGCGCGTTTCGCCCGACCGGGTGGCGGGAATTTCCGAAAAAGGCCCCGCTGTCAACGGCTTTGGAGGAATCAGGCACACTGACCGTGCTCGCGGAAGCACACTCCGACCACCTCCCACCCACCGTGAAAAAGGGGCATTGCCATGACCGGCAGGCTCGGGATCGACGACGTCGCCCCCATTGTCAGCTGCGGCCGATATCCGGCCAAAGCCGTTGCAGGCGAACATTTCCCCGTCACCGCCACGGTCTGGCGGGAGGGCCACGACGCGGTCGCCGCGACGGTCGCCTGGCGCGGTCCCGGCGACCGGGCCGCGCGCCAGACGCGGATGGCCGAGCAAGGCCGGGGGCTCGACCGGTTCGGCGCGGTGATCGTTCCCGACGCCGAGGGCATGTGGACCTATCGGGTGGACGCGTGGAGCGATCCGTGGGCCACCTGGGAGCACGCGGTCGAGGTGAAGATCGCCGCCGGGCAGGGTCCCGGCGAGCTGGCCAACGACCTGGAGACCGGTGCGCTGCTGCTCGACCGGGTCTCCCGCCGCCCGGAACGCCGGGCCGAGCGCCCGCTGCTCGCCGGGGCCGCGGCCGCGCTGCGCGACGCGGAGCGCGATCTCGCCGAGCGCGTCGGGCCCGCGCTCTCGCCCGAGGTCCGTCAGCTGATGCACGATTTCCCGGTGCGGGAGCTGATCACCAAGGGCCGCGTGCTGAAGCTGTGGGTCGACCGCAAACGCGCCGCTTTCGGTTCCTGGTACGAATTCTTCCCCCGCTCCACCGGCGGGGTCGACGCGCAGGGCCGCGCGGTGCACGGCACCTTCGCCACCGCCGAGCGCGAGCTGGACCGCGTCGCGGGCATGGGTTTCGACGTCGTGTACCTGCCGCCGGTGCACCCCATCGGCCGGGTGAACCGCAAGGGCCCCAACAACACTCTCGACGCGACGCCGGACGACGTCGGCTCGCCGTGGGCGATCGGCGCGGACGAGGGCGGGCACGACGCGATCCACCCGGAGCTGGGCACGATCGAGGATTTCGACTCCTTCGTCGCGCGCGCGGAGGAACTCGGCCTCGAGGTCGCGCTCGACCTCGCGCTGCAGGCCGCGCCGGACCATCCGTGGGTGGTCAAGTACCCGGAGTTCTTCACCACCCGCCCGGACGGCACGATCGCGTACGCGGAGAACCCGCCGAAGAAGTACCAGGACATCTACCCGGTCAACTTCGACAACGACCCGCGCGGGATCTACGACGAGGTGCTGCGGGTCGTGCTGCACTGGGTGTCGCACGGGGTGCGGATCTTCCGGGTCGACAACCCGCACACCAAGCCGCCGGACTTCTGGGCGTGGCTGATCCAGTCGGTGAAGGACGCGCATCCGGACGTGCTGTTCCTCGCCGAGGCGTTCACCCGCCCGGCCCGGCTGTGGGGGCTGGCGAAGCTCGGCTTCACCCAGAGCTACACCTATTTCACCTGGCGCACCACGAAAGAAGAGCTGACCGAGTTCGGCGCGGACCTCGTCGCGCACTGGGACCACGGCAGGCCGAACCTGTTCGTGAACACCCCGGACATCCTGCACGAATCGCTGCAGCACGGCGGTCCCGGCATGTTCGCGCTGCGCGCCGCGCTGGCCGCGACGATGTCGCCGACCTGGGGCGTCTACTCCGGCTACGAGCTGTTCGAATCCGAGGCGGTGCGGCCGGGCAGCGAGGAGTACCTCGACTCCGAGAAGTACCAGCTGCGCCCGCGCGATTTCGGCCGCGCTCTCGCCGAGGGCCGCTCGCTCGAACCGTGGCTGACCCGGCTCAACGCCATCCGCCGCGCGCACCCCGCGCTGCAGGGCATGCGGTCGCTGCGCTTCCACCACATCGACAGCGACGCGCTGCTCGCGTACTCCAAACAGGACCCGGCGACCGGCGACACGGTCGTCGCGGTCGTGAACCTCGATCCGCACGACGCGCGGGAGGGCACGCTCTGGCTCGACCTGCCCGCGCTGGGTTTCGACTGGTCCGAACGGCTCATCGCGCACGACGAGGTGACCGGCGAAACGTGGGACTGGGGCCAGGCGAACTTCGTCCGGCTCGAACCGTGGCGGGCGGTAGCGCACATCGTGGCGCTGCGCCGCAGGCTCGCGGCGTGACGCCGCGGCGACTGCGGCAAGCGTGGTTATCCCGGAGCCGATCGGGTTAACCCCTACTCAGCACAGGCGACTCACGACAAGGTGGAACGGATGGACGAGGAGAGCCGGCCCGGCGCCGCGGCGGGACTGGCGGACGTGCCGCACACCGGGGAGGCGGTGACCGCCGACGGCCTGCTGGTGGAGCCGCAGGCGGACGACTTCGCGCACGCCCACGCGGCGCCGAAGGACCCGGCATGGTTCAAGAGCGCGGTGTTCTACGAGGTGCTGGTGCGCGCGTTCGCCGACTCGAACGGCGACGGCACCGGCGACCTGCGCGGGCTGGCGGGCAAGCTGGACTACCTCGAATGGCTCGGGGTGGACTGCCTGTGGCTGCCGCCGTTCTACGCCTCGCCGCTGCGCGACGGCGGCTACGACATCAGCGATTTCCGGGCCGTGCTGCCGGAATTCGGCAGCGTCGACGATTTCGTGTACCTGCTCGACGAGGCGCACCGGCGCGGCATCCGGGTGATCACCGACCTGGTGCTCAACCACACCTCGGACGCGCATCCGTGGTTCCACCAGTCGCGCACGGACCCGGACGGTCCCTACGGCGACTACTACGTGTGGAGCGACGACGACTCCCGCTACGCCGACGCGCGGATCATCTTCGTCGACACCGAAACGTCGAACTGGACCTACGACCCGGTGCGCGGCCAGTTCTACTGGCACCGGTTCTTCTCCCACCAGCCCGACCTCAACTACGAGAACCCGGCCGTGCAGGACGCGATGATCGACGTGCTGCGGTTCTGGCTCGACATCGGCATCGACGGGTTCCGCCTCGACGCCGTGCCGTACCTGTTCGAACAGGAAGGCACCAACTGCGAGAACCTGCCGCGCACGCACGATTTCCTCAAGCGCTGCCGCAAAGTGGTCGACGACGAGTACCCGGGCCGGATCCTGCTGGCCGAGGCGAACCAGTGGCCGACCGACGTGGTCGAGTACTTCGGCGACGCGGAGTCCGGCGGCGACGAATGCCACATGGCGTTCCATTTCCCGCTGATGCCGCGGATCTTCATGGCGGTGCGCCGGGAGTCGCGGTTCCCGATCTCGGAGATCCTGCTGCAGACGCCGCAGATCCCGTCCGGCACCCAGTGGGGCATCTTCCTGCGCAACCACGACGAGCTGACGCTCGAGATGGTCAGCGACGAAGAGCGCGACTACATGTACTCCGAATACGCCAAAGACCCGCGGATGAAAGCCAACATCGGCATCCGCCGCCGGCTGGCTCCGCTGCTGGACAACGACCGCAACCAGCAGGAGCTGTTCACCGCGCTGCTGCTGTCCCTGCCCGGGTCCCCGGTGCTCTACTACGGCGACGAGATCGGCATGGGCGACAACATCTGGCTCGGCGACCGCGACGCCGTCCGCACCCCCATGCAGTGGACGCCGGACCGCAACGCCGGGTTCTCCAGCTGCGACCCCGGCCGCATCTACCTGCCGGTGATCATGGACCCGGTGTACGGCCACCAGGCGCTGAACGTCGAGGCACAGGCCCACAACGCGGCGTCGCTGCTGAACTGGACGCGCCGGATGATCGAGGTGCGCAAGCAGCACCACGCGTTCGGCCAGGGCGATTTCGCCGACCTCGGCGGGTCGAACCCGAGCGTGCTCGCCTACCAGCGCCGGTGGCTGCGCCCGGACGGCCGCGAGGACGTCGTGCTGTGCGTCAACAACCTGTCCCGTTTCCCGCAGCCGGTGGAACTGGACCTGTCCGCGCACCAGGGCGCGACGCCGGTCGAGCTGACCGGCGGGGTGCGCTTCCCGGACATCGGCGAGCTGCCGTACCTGCTCACGCTGCCCGGTCACGGGTTCTACTGGTTCCAGCTGCTCGAGCCGGAAGAATGAGGTGAGTCCCCTGTCCGACCACGGTTCCCCGCCCGTCCTGTCCGAGGTGGCCGGCGCGCTGACCGCGCTGCTGCCGGACTGGCTGCCCGCGCAGCGCTGGTTCGCGGGCAAGGACCGTCCGGTCGACGAGGCCCGCCCGGCCGGCCTGACCGTGCTCGCCGGTCCGGACCCGCTGCTGGTGCACGCGGTCGTCGACGTGGTGCAGGGCGACCGCACCGAGCCCTACCAGCTGCTGATCGGCCGCCGGTCCGGGGTTCCCGAGGTGGCGTCGGCCGCGCTGCTCGGCGAACGGTTCTACGAGGCCAGCGGCGACGCGGACCTCACCTCCGGGCTGCTGGACCGGATGGCCGCGGGCGGGTCCGCCGGGACGCTGCATTTCTCGGCCGAGCCGGACGTGACGCTCGAACCCGGGCTGCGCTCGCGGCCGATCACCGCGGAGCAGAGCAACACTTCGCTGGTGTTCGGCGGGCAGTACATCCTCAAGCTGTTCCGCAAGCTCAGCCCGGGCCTGAACAAGGACCTGCTGCTGCACCGGGCGCTGCAGGACGCTGGGTCCAAGCACGTGGCGCGCGTGGTCGGCTCGATTTCCGGCGAACTGCACGGCGAACCCGCGACGATGGGGATGCTGCAGGAATTCCTGCCGGACGCGGTGGACGGCTGGGCGATGGCGACCACGAGCGTGCGGGACTTGCTGGCGGACCCGGACCAGCCCGCGGACGAGGCGGGCGGCGACTTCGCAGGGGAGTCCGAGCGGCTCGGCGCCGCAGTGGCCGAGGTGCACGCGGATCTCGCGACCGCGCTCGGCACCGAGCCCGCGGGCCGCGACGAGCTGGACCTCACGGTGCGCGCGATGACCCAGCGCCTCGACCAGGTGTCCGAAATGGTTCCGGAGCTGGCCGTGTACGCGCCCGCGCTGCGCGAAGTGTTCGAAGCGGTGTGCGCGCACGAAGCGCCGATCTCGTTGCAGTACATCCACGGCGATCTGCACCTGGGCCAAGTGCTGCGTACCGTCAGCGGATGGCTGTTGCTGGACTTCGAAGGCGAACCGGCCGCCCCGGTCGCGGAACGGCACGCGCTGCGTTCGCCGCTGCGCGACGTGGCGGGCATGCTCCGGTCGTTCGACTACGCGGCGCACCAGCGGCTCGTCGGGCAGCCCGAGAACGCGGACGTGACCCGGCACGCGATGGAATGGGCCCGGCGCAACCGCGCCGCGTTCTGCACCGGGTACGCCCGCGCGGGCGGCCCGGTCGGCGACCCGCGGGACCACGCGGACCTGCTGCGCGCCTTTGAACTGGACAAAGCGGTGTACGAGGTCGCCTACGAGCACGCGAACCGGCCGGACTGGCTGAGCGTGCCCCTGGCGGCGATCGCCCGCAGCACCAACGGAAGCGAGTGACCCCCGTGAACGCTGTCCCCGCGGATCTGCCCTCGGCGGCGCCGTCTCCGCTCGACATCGACCGGCTGCTGGCAGGCGAGCACCACGACCCGCATGCGGTGCTCGGCGTGCACACCGACGGCAGCGACATCGTCGTGCGCGCGCTGCGTCCAGGCGCGACGTCGGTGTCCGTCGTCGCCGGAGAGCGCCGCGTCCCGCTGGAACGCGTGGCGGACGCGCTGTTCGCCGCGGTGCTGCCGGAACATCCGGGCGACTACCGGATCGAAGTCGGCTACGACGACCGCACTGTCGTCACCGACGACCCGTACCGCTGGCTGCCGACGGTGGGGGAGCTGGACCAGCACCTCATCGGCGAGGGACGGCACGAACGGCTGTGGGACGTCCTGGGCGCGCACGTGCGCCGGTACGACACCCCGAACGGCGTCGTCGAAGGCGTGTCCTTCGCGGTGTGGGCGCCGACCGCGCGCGGCGTGCGGGTGATCGGCGACTTCAACGCGTGGGAGGGCCGCGGCCATCCGATGCGCTCGCTCGGGTCGTCCGGCGTGTGGGAGCTGTTCGTGCCCGGCGTTTCCGCCGGCAGCTGCTACAAATTCCGCATCCTCGGCGCGGACGGGCACTGGCACGAGAAGGCCGACCCGATGGCGTTCGCCACCGAGGTGCCGCCCGCGACCGCGTCGAAGGTGACCGAGTCCGACTACACCTGGGGCGACAGCGAATGGGTCGCCCGGCGCGAGGCGACCGACTGGGCGGACGCGCCGATGAGCGTGTACGAGGTGCACCTCGGCTCGTGGCGGCCCGGGCTCGGCTACCGCGAACTGGCCGACCAGCTCGCCGACTACGTCGAGGAAACCGGCTTCACGCACGTCGAATTCCTGCCGGTGGCCGAGCATCCGTTCGGCGGCTCGTGGGGCTACCAGGTCACCTCGTACTACGCGCCGACCTCGCGCTTCGGCTCGCCGGACGACTTCCGCTACCTGGTCGACCACCTGCACCAGCGCGGCATCGGCGTGCTCGTGGACTGGGTGCCCGCGCATTTCCCGCGCGACATCTGGGCACTGGCGCGCTTCGACGGCAGCCCGCTGTACGAGCACGAGGACCCGCGCCGCGGCGAACAGCCGGACTGGGGCACGCTCGTGTTCAACTTCGGCCGCAACGAGGTGCGCAACTTCCTCGTCGCGAACGCGCTGTTCTGGCTGGAGGAGTTCCACCTCGACGGCCTGCGCGTCGACGCGGTCGCCTCGATGCTGTACCTCGACTACTCGCGCAAGGACGGGGAGTGGCTGCCGAACGAGTACGGCGGCCGGGAAAACCTCGACGCCGTGCGGTTCCTGCAGGAGCTGAACGCGACTGTCTACAAGCGACACCCGGGCGTGGTGATGGTGGCCGAGGAGTCCACCGCGTGGCCCGGCGTCACCCGCCCGACGCATCTGGGCGGACTGGGCTTCGGCTTCAAGTGGAACATGGGCTGGATGCACGACACGCTCCGCTACCTGCAGCACGAGCCGATCCACCGGGCCTACCACCACAACGAGATGACCTTCTCGCTCGTGTACGCGTGGAGCGAGAACTTCGTCCTGCCGCTGTCGCACGACGAAGTGGTGCACGGCAAGGGGTCGCTGTGGGAACGGATGCCGGGCGACGACTGGAACAAGGCCGCCGGGCTGCGCGCGCTGCTGGCGTTCATGTGGGCGCATCCGGGCAAGCAGCTGCTGTTCATGGGCGGCGAATTCGGCCAGCCGCGCGAATGGTCGGAGTCGCGGTCGCTGGACTGGCACCTGCTGGAAACGCCGCTGCACCGCGGCGTGCGCGACCTGATCAGGCAGCTGAACGCGGTCTACCGGGACACCGCGGCGCTGTTCAGCGGCGACGTCCGGCCCGAGGGCTTCCGCTGGATCGACGCGAACGATTCGGCCGGGAACGTGCTGAGCTTCCTGCGCCTGGGCGCGGACGGCTCGCGGCTGGCCTGCATCGCGAACTTCGCCGGGATCCCGCACCACGACTACCGGGTGGGGCTGCCGTCCGCCGGGCGCTGGACCGAGGTGCTGAACACGGACGCGGAGTCGTACGGCGGGTCCGGGGTCGGGAACCTGGGCGCGGTGGAGGCGACCGAGGAGCCGTGGCACGGGCAGCCCGCGTCGGCGGTGCTGCAGCTGCCGCCGAGCGGGGTGCTGTGGCTGCTGGAGGACCGTCCGTCCACTGAGGACTGACCCTTCGCGCCGCTCCCGCACGGACGGCGGCGGGTCGCGAGGGGTGTTGTGGAACCTGGGCGGCTAGTCGTTGTGGTCTTGGGCTAGGCGGCGTGCTGCTTCGGTTTCGATCGGGCCGCGGGGTTCGATGTGTTCACCGGCGAGGCGGGGCGGCCATGAGCCGGATCATGGCTTCGGCGGGGACGGGTTTTCGTTCGCAGTCGCGCGCCGCCGGAGCCCGGTCAGCACCTGCCGGGCCCCGGGCCGGTCCTGCGCCGACGTCACGGCCACCGCCAGCAGCAGCCCGAGCGTGGCGACCAGCAGGCGCCGCCCGCCTCTTGCCCGTCCGGCCATCCGGACTTGCCCGGAACTCCTCCTGGAAGCGCCTTCGCCTGCCCTCGGTCGGAAAATGACCCACGGAACGTCTTGCCGGTGAAGGCACTGGTGGGCATACTTTGTTGCCATCCACAACAAACCCGGGGTGGCGCCGCCAGGCCGCCCCTCGAGTGATTGAGGGATGACGATGACGTCCACGCACACCTCCTCCCGGTGGCGGCTGTTCGCGATCCCCGCGGCGCTCGCGCTCGCCGGCGCGGCCGCACTGACGCCCGCCGGGAACGCCGCTCCCGCCGCGGCACCGGCCGCCGGGTTCTCCGACGACTTCGACGGCCCCGCAGGTTCGCCCGCCGACGGAAGCAAGTGGAGCTACGAAACCGGCGACAACAACGGCAACAACCACGAACGGCAGTGGTACACCGCGGGCGCGGCGAACGGCGCGCTCGACGGCCAGGGCCACCTCGTGATCACCGCGAAGAAAGAGAACTCCGGCAACAACTGCTGGTACGGCGCCTGCCAGTACACCTCGGCGCGGCTCAACACCGCGGGCAAGTTCAGCCAGGCGTACGGGCACATGGAAGTGCGGATGAAACTGCCGCGCGGGCAAGGGATGTGGCCGGCGTTCTGGATGCTCGGCGGCGGGCAGTGGCCCGACGACGGCGAGATCGACGTGATGGAGAACATCGGCCGCGAGCCGAACACCGTGCACGGCACCATCCACGGCCCCGGCTATTCCGGAGCGGGCGGCATCGGCGCGGCGTTCGACGGCCCCAACTTTTCCGACGACTTCCACACCTACGCCGTCGACTGGTCGCCGGAGAAGATCGTCTGGCTGGTCGACGGGCAGGCCTACCAGACCCGCACGCCGGCGGACCTGAACGGCAAGAAATGGGTGTACGACCACCCCTTCTACCTGATCCTGAACCTCGCCGTGGGCGGCGACTGGCCGGGCGACCCGGACGGCAACACCCAGTTCCCGCAACAGCTGGTGGTCGACTACGTGCACGTGAGCTGACCACCCTCGCCGCCGGAGCCCCGGCGGCGCGGAGAAGGCGCGGTCTCCGCGGCCCCGTCCGGCTCGGCCCTTTCCGAGCCGGACGGGGTTTTTCCGTGCCGCTGATCCGGTACACAGCTTCTCCACGGATCACGGCAAGGAAAATCTCAGGTACCGGGTGTTTGCTGAGCTGGCGGAGGGTCACGAGACGCGGGAGCGAACATGGACGAGCAGGAGCGAGGCGCGCACGACCAGGGGCAGCCCGGCTACGGCCAGACCGGCGGGCAGCCGTATCCCTATCCCGCCGGAGCGGGGCAGCCGTACCCGCAGGGCTGGGGTCAGCAGCAGGCTTGGGGCACGCCGCCTCCCGGTGCGGCGTATGGCGCTCAGTCCGGCCAGCCGTACCCGGCCCAGCAGTTCGCCACGCCGTATCACCGCCCGCAGCGTTCGAGCCATCCGTTGCGGACAGCGGCCATCACAGTCGGCGCGATCGCGTTGTCGGTGGCAGTCGGGCTCGGGGTCGGGCACTTCGTGTGGACGCCGTCCGCGCCGCCCGGGGTGTCCGGGAACCAGAACTTCGGCTCGATCGGCAACCAGACCAGCCCGTCGAACACGGCGATCGACCCGCAGGCGATCGCGAAGAAGGTCAGCGCGGGCATCGTCAACATCAACACCGAACTGGGCTACCGGGGAGCGGCCGCGGCGGGCACCGGCATCGTGCTCACCGCCGACGGCGAGGTGCTCACGAACAACCACGTCGTCGAGGGCGCGACGAGCATCAAGGTCACCGACATCGGCAACGGCCAGACGTACACCGCCTCCGTGCTCGGCTACGACCGCAGCCATGACGTCGCGGTGCTGAAACTGGCCGGCGCGTCCGGGCTGGCGACGGAGACGCTCGGCGATTCGTCGTCGGTGAAGGTCGGCGACGCGGTCGTCGGGCTCGGCAACGCGGGCGGCGCCGGGGGAGCGCCGGTGCCGGCGGGCGGCCGGGTGACCGCGCTGAACCAGTCGATCACCGCGTCCGACGAATCGAACAACTCGTCCGAACAGCTGACGAACCTGATCCAGGTCGACGCGGACATCCAGTCCGGCGATTCCGGCGGCCCGCTCGTGAACGCGCAGGGCCAGGTCATCGGCGTGGACACCGCGGCGTCCGCCGGGTACCAGTTCAACGGCGGCGGGCGGCGCGGGCACGGCGGGCTCGGCAACGGCTTCCCCGGCAGCGGCTCCCAGGGAGACGGTTCTCAGGGCTCGAGCGGACACGAGGGCTACGCGATCCCGATCAACCAGGCGATCTCCATCGCGCACCAGATCGTCGGCGGCACCGGCTCCGACACTGTCCACATCGGAAAGAGCGCGTTCCTCGGCGTGACCGTCAGCGATGCCGGGCAGCAGCAGCAACAGCAGGGCGGAACCGGCTCGGGCGCCATGATCCAGCAGGTCGTCGCCGACGGAGCGGCCGCGAAAGCGGGCCTGACCGCCGGTGACGTGATCACCGCGGTGGACGGCAAAGCGGTCGACTCGCCCACTTCGCTGACCAATCTGATGGACCAGCACCACCCGGGTGACAAGCTGACTGTGACCGTCGTCGACCAGACCGGCCAGCAGCGGAACGTCACGGTCGTGCCCGCCGAAGGCCCGGTGGGCTGACCCGGTTGTCCGGACGGCTGAGCGTTCAGTCGTCCGGATACCGCGTGTCCAGCGAAACCTTCTCCCACGCCGCGAGATCGGCGAGCTGCTGCTCCAGCTTCGCCCGGATCCGGGTCACCGCCTCGGGCCCGAGCGGCAGGCGCAGCGGCGCGTCCGGTGCGTCGACCAGCTTGAGAATGGCCTCGGCCGCCTTCGCCGGGTCGTTCGGCTGCACGCCGTCCTGCTCGGAAAACCGTTGGCGCATCACGCCTGCCGGGGTGTCGCGGTAGTCGTCGATGGGCTCGGAGAACGTCATCGACCGTCCCGCGAAGTCCGTCCGGAACGGCCCCGGTTCCACCAGGCTCACCCGGATCCCCAGCGGCGCGACCTCCCCGGCGAGCGCCTCGGACATCCCTTCCAGCGCGAACTTCGACGTCGCGTACAACGCGTGCCCGGGATTCCCGACCACTCCGCCCACCGACGACAACTGCACGATGTGGCCGCTGCGCTGCGCCCGCAGATGCGGCAGCACCGCGCGAGTCACGTTCAGGACGCCGAACACGTTGGTCTCAAGTATCTGCCGCGCCTGCTCGTCGGTCAGTTCCTCAAGCGCGCCGACCAGTCCGTGCCCCGCGTTGTTGACCAGCACGTCGATCCGCCCGTACTCGGCGATCGCCGCGCTCACCGCTGTTTCCACCGATGCCGGATCCGTGACGTCCAGCCGAGCAGTGAACGTCTCCAACCCTTCGAGCGCATTCGTGTCGCGAGCAGTCGCCACGACTCTTTCCCCGCGTGCCAGCACGGTTTCCGCGAGCACACGGCCGAAGCCGCTGCTCGCTCCAGTAATGAACCAGACGCGTCCGGACATTGCGGACCTCCCCAGGAGCAGTTACCTTGATACTCAAATCAAACTACCTTGAGCATCGAGGGAGTGTCCAGGTGGACTCAGTGGGGGAGGGCCTCGCCTCGTGGCTGGCCGTGATGCCCGACGGCGTGGACGGCCCGGTCGAAGCGGCCCGGCAGCGGATCGGCCGCCTGTCGCGGCAGTTCGAGCAGGTGCTTCGCGGCGTCGCGGAGGAATACGGTTTCAGCACGGGGGACTGGCAGGCATTGTCGGCTTTGCACCGCTCCGGCCGCGCCGCCGTGCTGACGCCGAAGGAGCTGGGCGACCGCCTAGGCGTCACCTCCGGCACCGTGACCGTCCGGATCGACCGCCTGGAACAAGCGGGCCTGGTGGAACGCGTCGCCGCCTCTTCCGACGGCCGCAGCCGCCCGATCCGCCTGACCCGCAAAGGACGTGCCCGCTGGGCCGCCGCCACGAAGAAGCGCACTGAGCGAGAGCAGGCCCTGTTCACGTCCGTCCTGGCCGAGGACGACCTGGCTGAGCTGAATGCTCTCCTGTCCCGCCTGCTGACCCGCTTCGAAACCGAGTTCGGCCAGTCCTCCCCGCACGATGCCCTCCGCCCGGAGTGACTTCGCCGGTTTTTGTCGGTGGGCGGCGCTAGCGTGAGCGGCACCTGACTGGAGGGAAGATCCGATGACCACTCTCAAAGACCGGCCGAACACCGCACTGCTGGTCGTCGACGTGCAGAACGGCGTCGTCGCGGACGCGCACGAGCGGGACAGCGTCGTGGCGAACGTGGCCGCGCTGGTGGACAAAGCCCGGCAGGCCGGGGTCCCGGTCGTGTGGGTCCGGCACAACGACGAGGGCTTGCCGAAGGGCAGCACCGACTGGGAACTGGTCCCGGAACTGAAACCGGCTCCCAGTGAACCCGTGGTGGAAAAGTCCTACGGCGACTCCTTCGAGGACACCACCCTGGAGTCGGTTCTCGCCGAGCGGGGAGTGGGACGCCTGGTGGTCAGCGGAGCCGAAACGGACGCCTGCATCCGCTCCACCCTGCACGGCGCCTTCGCCCGGGGCTACGACGCGACCTTGGTGAGCGACGCCCACACGACAGGAGACCGCACCGCCTGGGGAGCGCCGCCGCCTGCGCAGGTCATCGCGCACACCAACCTGTACTGGAGCCACCAGTCCGCCCCAGGGCGGACCGCGGGCGCCGTCGCCACGAAGGAGGTTGCCTTCCCGTCCGGAGGCTGAGACCGTCGCTGG
>NZ_JBSHAM010000046.1:24030-72125 GCF_053611505.1 Amycolatopsis sp. NPDC054798
GGAGCTGGGAGCTGGGAGCTGGGAGCTGGGAGCTGGGAGCTGGGAGCTGGGAGCTGGGAGCTGGGAGCTGGGAGCTGGGAGCTGGGAGCTGGGAGCTGGGAGCCGGGAACTGTGGCGGGCTAAGTCGGGAACTGCGGCGGGCTAGGGCCCGTCCGCCGGTCAAGCTCGCCTGGCAGCCGAAAGCTGTGGCGAGCCGTGCGGTCTGGTCGGCCGTGCGGGCCGGCCAGCTGCGCGGGCCGGTCGGCTCGGGCGTGCCGAGATCTGGAGCCGAGATAGGGCGGGCACCGTTGACCAGGGTCGCGCCGGGCCAAGTCGCGAGCCGGGAGCGAGATGACTGAGGCCGCCCTTCGGCTCCGCTTGGGGGAGCCGGCTGGCTGAAGTGTTCCGGCTCGGCCTCGCTCTGGAGGGGGCTGTGTGAGGCTTTCCCAGCCCAGCCCAGCCCAGCCCAGCCCAGCCCAGCCCAGCCCAGCCCAGCCCAGCCCAGCCCAGCCCAGCCCAGCCCAGCCCCGGAAGCGGGCTGCCTGAAAGGCCCCCGGCCCGTTCCGGAAGCAGACTGACTGAAGTCGGGCCCGCCCCCGTGCGCCCGATCCGAGCCCGCCCGCAGCCCGCTCCCACGCGCCCCGGGGCACCCGCCCCTCCCGAACCGCCGCCCAGCACGCTGGGCACCCGACCGGAGCCGAGCGCAACGCCCGGAGCGGTTTCCCCCACCTCAGACCGGCCGCCGACCACACCCCGACTCCCCATCGCTCCCAATCCACCCGTCCCGCAACAGCCAAACCGTCGCGCCGTCCCCCGGGCTACCCCAATACCTCCCCGCCACGGCCCACGCAGCCCAGCCGGACCACGACCACCCACAAGACCGATTCAGCCCCGTCCCGAACCCTCCCGCAGCCGACAACCCCACCGCCGCCCACAGCCAAGCAAGCATTCGTCCGTCACATCCAACGGGTGAATTCCGCTTGCCCCCAACCCAAAACCTCTCACTCACCGGAACCCCGCCGCGACAAGCGCCCCTCCCGCCACCCCGCGGTCCACCCAGCCCCCGGCAGAAACCCCTCTGCCACCACGGATTTTCCGGAAACGCCCCCGCCTCCGGGCCGCGAACCCGGGCCCCTGTACCGGAAATCCCCGCCCAACACGCCCCAGGGTCCCTCCCCGCCCCGAGGGCCCCACCAGTTACGGTGAAGCGCGTGTCCTCGTTCCGTCCGGTGAGCGTGTCTTCGGGGAACCGGCGGATCAGCTGGGACCTCGTGCGCGGTGGGTGCGTCGTGCTGGTGCTGCTGTACCACGCGACCTTCATGAGCGTCGTCGTGCATCCCGAGCTGGGGCCGCGGCGGTTCGTGTTCCCGCATCAGGTCGGGGCGAGCCTGCTGCTCGTGATTTCCGCGTACTTCGCCGCCGTCACCATCGGGCGCGGGTCGCTCGGCCGGTACTGGTGGGGGCGGATCGCGCGGTTGCTGCCGCCGTTTCTCGCCGCCGTCGTGGCGATCTACTTCGCGCTGCGGTACCTCTCGCCGCCCGGATGGTTCAGCCCGCGGTTCGGCGACCTCGCCGGCAACCTCCTGATGCTCTGGAACTGGAAGCCCGCCGAATTCCCCTTCCTCGACGGCTCCCACTGGACGATTCCCCTCCAGCTCATGGCGTTCACCGTCGCCGCGCTGCTTTACCGCGGCAGCTGGGGCCACGGCCGCAAGTTCCGCGTCGTGATGTGGGCCGCTCTGCTCGTCCCGCTCGCGCAATGGCCGCTGCGCGTCGCCGGTCCGCCCGAGTGGTATCGCGTGGTCGTCGACGGCTTCGGGTTCCACCGCTGGCATCTGTTCGTCGCCGGCATCGCGGTCCGGCTGTGGACCACGAAACGCGTTTCCACGGCAGAATTCGTGCTGCTGGAGGTCCTCTGCGTCACCGCGCACGCCCTGCACGGCGCGACGGTCACCCCGGCCGGAATCCGCGTCGAATGGGGCTCGACGATCGGCATCGCGATCGGGATCGCGGTGATCTCGCTCGCCGCGGCGGGCCCGGACTGGAACCGGTTCCTCCCGCCGTTCGCCCAGCGCGCGATCACCTGGTTCGCCGGCGTCTCCTACGGCGTCTTCCTGATCCACCAGGCCATCGGCTACCTCGTGCTGCACTGGCTGTCCGGCCTCGGCGCCGACCCGCTGCTGCAGACCGCGGGCATGATCACCGCCGGAGTCGTCCTCGGCTGGGCGCTCACCCGCCTGGTCGAACGCCCCGCGCACCGCTTCCTCATGCGCGGCTACGACTCCTGGGCCGCCCGCCGCCGCCCCGACGGCGAACCGGCCCCGGTCGCCGCCGGAAAACCCGGCTGACGCTCACCGGACCCCGACGCCGCCCGGAAAGCCCAGCTCAGCTTCCCGGACCGAGGGCGAACGGCGATCGCGCTCCCCACGTCCAACGTCCTGCTGACGCGGAACCCGGCAGACGCGCTCGACCGCCCCACGGACGCCCGGAACCCGGCCAAGCCTCCGGCACCGGTCGGCGCACTCATCCGCTGCCACGGAAACGCCCGGCCAACCGTCACGGCACCAGTCCACGGCAACGGATGCGCGCTGGTGGCCGCGCCGAGTGGCACCCTTCCTCCCCGCATGCGCAGGGCCGATCGGGTTCAAGCCGCCGCTCCGCTGTTGCCGGAGAAACGATCATCGCGCACCGGCGCTCGGTCGCGGCCTTCGTCCTGGAGAACCCATCGCGGCCCACACCCGTCCGCCTCACAACGCGAACGCGACAGACCGCACCACCAGCGCCGCGAAGAACACCGCCGTGAACGCCAGATCGATCGCCACCCCGCCGGTACGGACCGGCCGCAGCACCCGCCGCACCGGGGCGATCACCGGTTCGGTCGCCCGGTGGCTGATCCGCCGCGCCTGCCCGAGCCAGGCGGGCCCGGTCGCCACGAGACGGGTCCAGTCCAGTACCATCCGCACCACCAGCACCAGGATGAACACGGTCAGGGCATACCCGACCAGGGTCCCGATCAGGCTCATCGCACACCTCGCGTTTCCGGCGACGTTTCCACCCGGTCCAACGCCCGGCGCCCCCGCGAAGTGTCCGGTTCGCGGGAATTCTCAGCCGATTGCCAGGAGCCCCCCGATCGGGTATCGAAGACCGGGAAGACCTCAGGGAGGCGGATGCCGGGTGGGCGAGCGGCGCAGTGCGGCCTGGTTCGGCGCGTCCGGCCGGGCGGGGATGATCCACCGGTCGTGGATGCGGTCGCAGGGTTTCGGCCCGGAGGTGTTCGACGGCCGCCCGGTGATCGGGATCGCGGTGAGCGTCTCCGAACTCGCCCCGTGCAACGTCCATCTCGACCGCGTCGCCGAGGCGGTCAAGCGCGGCGTCTGGCAGGCGGGCGGCTTCCCGCTCGCGTTCCCCACGATGGCGACCGGCGAAACCCTCATGCGCCCCACCGCGATGCTCTACCGCAACCTGATGGCGATGGAGGTCGAGGAGCTGATCCGCGCCAACCCGCTCGACGGCGTGGTTCTCCTCTCCGGCTGCGACAAGACGACCCCGGCGATGCTGATGGGCGCGGCGAGCGCCGACCTTCCCGCGGTGATGGTCACCGGCGGCCCGATGCTCAACGGCAAGTTCCGCGGCGGCGACGTCGGTTCGGGCACGCATGTCTGGAAGTTCGAGGAAGAGCTTAAAGCCGGCCGGATGACCGAGGAGGAGTGCTTCTTCGCCGAAGGCTGCATGGCCCGCTCCAACGGCCACTGCATGACCATGGGCACCGCCTCGACGATGGCCTGCCTCGCCGAAGCGCTCGGCATGCAGCTGCCCGGATCCGCGGCCTGGCCAGCGGTCGACGCGCGGCGCTTCGAGACCGCGCAGGCGGCCGGTCAGCGGATTGTCGCGATGGTGGAGGAAGACCTGCGGCCGTCGGCGATCCTGACCCGCGCGGCGTTCGAGAACGCGATCCGCGTCAACGCGGCGATCGGCGGGTCCACCAACGCGATCGTGCACCTTCTCGCGCTGGCCGGACGCGTCGGCTTCCCGCTGTCGATGAGCGACTTCGACGAGCTGGGCCGAGCCGTGCCCACGTTGGTGAACCTGATGCCGTCCGGCCGGTTCCTCATGGAGGACTTTTGTTACGCAGGCGGTGTTCCCGTCGTGCTGACGAGGCTCGCCGAAGCCGGGCTTCTCCACACCGACGTCCGCACGGTCACCGGCAAGCCGAGGGAAACCGCGCAATGCTGGAACGACGAAGTGATCACCACGGTCGAGGCGCCGTTCCAGCCGCCCGGCACCGGAACCGCTGTGCTCACCGGGAATCTCGCCCCGGACGGCGCGGTGCTGAAGCAATCCGCCGCGTCGCCGGAACTGCTCGCCCACACCGGACCGGCGCTGGTCTTCGACACCGCCGAGGATTACCACCGCGTCGCCGACGACCCGGACTTGCCGGTCGCCCCGGACACGATCCTGGTGATCCGCGGCGCGGGTCCGAAGGGCTACCCGGGGATGCCGGAGGTGGCGAACGTCCCGGTGCCGAAGAAGCTGCTCGACCAGGGGCTCACCGACGTGGTGCGGATCTGCGACGGCCGGATGTCCGGCACCGGCTACGGCACCGTCGTGCTGCACGTGAGCCCGGAATCGGCGGTCGGCGGCCCGCTGGCGCTCGTCCGGACCGGCGACCGGATCACGCTCGACACCCCGGCGCGCGAACTGACCCTGCACGTGTCCGACGCCGAACTCGCCGCTCGCCGCGAAGCGTGGGAAGCGCCGGAAAGCCCGTACCGCAGCGGATACGCCTGGCTCTACCGCGAGCACGTCACCCAGGCGCACCTCGGCGCGGACTTCGATTTCCTGCACGGCACCCGCGGTTCCGCCGTGCCGAGGGATTCGCACTGATGCGCCGCCTCGCGAAGACCGCCGCGGGCTGGCAGGTCACCGACGGCACGTCCACCGGTGCGCTCCCGCCGGGCACCACGCTCGGGTCCCTGCTCGCTCTGTCCGCCGACGAATTCACGGAAGCGATGGCCGTCGAGTTGACGCCGGGAGAACCGGGCGAGCTGCGGGCGCCGGTCGACGACGACACCGAGGTGTGGGCCGCCGGAGTCACCTACGAGGTTTCGCGCGAGGCGCGGATGGAGGAGAGCAGCGACGCCGACGTCTACGCGCGGGTCTACGAGGCGGAACGGCCCGAACTGTTCTTCAAGAGCATCGGACGTCGCGTGCGCGGGCCGGGCGAGCCGGTCGGCGTGCGCGAAGATTCCGCTTGGGACGTTCCGGAACCCGAATTGGCGTTGGTGTGCAACGCGAACGCGGAAATCGTCGGCTACACGATCGTCAACGACGTGAGTTCGCGGAGCATCGAAGGCGAAAACCCGCTGTACCTGCCGCAGGCCAAGACGTACCGCGCCTCGTGCGCGGCCGGGCCGTGGATCGTGCCCGCCGGCGACATCCCGGACCCGTACGCGCTCGGCATCGCCGTGACGATCCACCGCGCCGGAGAACTGCTCTGGGCAGGGGAGACGTCCACCGCGCGGCTGCACCGCCGGCTCGCGGATCTGGTGTCGTGGCTCTATCGCGGCGACGTTTTCCCGCGCGGCGCCGTCCTGGCCACCGGGACATCCGCCGTTCCCGGCCCGGACGTCACGCTCGAGGCGGACGACGAGGTCACCATCATGATCGAGGGCGTCGGGACGCTCCGGAACCCGGTCCGGCGCGGCCGCTCCGCCTGACCTCCCCTTGACGCGGCCCCGAGCGTTCGGTTATTCAATCCAAGTTCACATATCTGTGGAGTATTCATATTCTTGAACGGAGTTGCGGTGCTGCCTCCTTCCCGGTCTTCCCGTCCGCGTCGTTTCGCGGCGGTTCTCGCGACGGTCGCGGGCCTGCTCGCGACCACCGCCGGAGCGGCGACCGCCGCGCCCGCGCCGAGGTCGTGTTCGTTCGTCTGCGTGCCGGACACCGTGGTGCTCGACGGCCTGCACCTGGCAGGCAACAAAATCGGCCTGAGGGCCGGGAATCCGACGCTGCGCACGTCGCTGTCCAACCTGCTGAAGCAGGCCGACGAGGCGCTGGCCAAGGGCCCGTGGACAGTCGTCGACAAGGAGCGTGTCCCCCCGAGCGGCGACAAGCACGACTACCTGAGCCTCGCCCCGTACTACTGGCCCAGCCAGCCGAAAACGCCGGAAAACCCGCAGGGCTGCCCGTACGTCGACCGCGACGGACAGGTCAACCCGGAGATGAAGAACGTGCCGGACAAGGCCGAGCGGCTCGTCGCGTTCAACTCGATCTACCAGCTTTCGCTCGCCTGGTACTACACCGGCAAGGCGGAGTACGCCCAGCGCGCCGCGCTCGACCTGCGCACCTGGTTCCTCGACGCGGCCACGAAAATGAACCCGAATCTGAACTTCGCGCAGGGCATCCCGTGCAAGACCGACGGGCGCGGGATCGGCATCATCGAGTTCTCCTACACCTTCACCCAGGTCCTCGACGCCGCCCGGATCCTCGAAGCGGGCGCGCCCGGCTGGACAAAGGCGGACGGCAAGGCGTTCCGCGGCTGGTCCGCGGACTTCCTGACCTGGCTGCGCACCAGCAAGAACGGCACCGACGAGGCCAAGGCGGCCAACAACCACGGCACCTTCTACGACCTGCTCACCGCGGCGACCGCGAGCTACGTCGGACAGCGCGACCTGGCCCGCCGGATCGTCCGCGACTCCGGCAAGGCCCGGATCGACCACCAGATCGCCGCGGACGGCGGCCAGCCCGAGGAGTCCACCCGCACCCGGACGTACCACTACCACACGTTCAACCTCGTGGCGCTGACCCGGCTCGCGCAGCTGGGCCGGCACCTGGGCGTCGACCTGTGGTCGTACCGGAACCCGCAGGGCGGCAGCATTTTCGCCGCCGTCGACCACCTGCTCCCGGCAGCCACCGGAGCTTCGCCGTGGCCGTTGCCGGACATCCATTTCATCCAGTACGCCGCCCTCGACAGCGTGCACGCCGCCGCCGACGCGGGGGACTGGAAGGCGAGGGCCGCGGCCGGCCGCATCCCGGCTCCGCCCGGCGGAGACCTGTTCCCGGTGCGCCCGGCGGCCGAGCAGCTGGACGACGTTTCCACCACCTGACCCGGTTTCACCCGGACGCGGCACCCGCCGCGCCCGGGTGCCCGGCGTCGGTCGTGAAACGATTCAGAAAGACCGATTCGCCGGAACGGGAAAGGGAAACGCCGTGATCAAGACCAGCCGGGGCAGCGGCTCCGGAGCCCGGCGGGTGACGTTCGTCCTGCCGCTCGACACCCCTCCCGGCCCGGTGAGCGTGGTCGGCGACTTCAACGACTGGCAGCCCGGCCGCCACGAACTTCGCAAACGTTCGAACGGCACGCGCTCGGCCGCGGTGGAGGTCCCGCCGGGAGCCCGGCTGCGCTTCCGCTATCTGGCCGACGGCGGCCGCTGGCTGGACGACCCGGACGCCCACGCCCGCGACGGGCACGACTGTCTTTACATCGCGGACTGACCGGGTCGCCGCGCGGCGGACGGCGGGTACCGCGCGGTCCGCGGCCGGGAGCACGCGAACTGGACGGCGGCCGCTCTCGTGAGTGGTCACGCCGGTTCCCGAGGTTCGCCGCTCGATGCGGGAATCCCCGCACTGGACCGCCTGCGTACCGAGCCGTGGGTGCGTCCGGAGACAGCGCCGCAACCCCGAGCCGGACGCCGCCTTCGGTGCCTCACTGAACTTCTCCGGCGAGCTTTCGAGACGGAATCCGGGCAGCGGGAGACCGAGGCGGTTTCCCGCTGCCCGTCAGCGATCGCCGGTCAGGCTTGGACCACCGGCACCTGCAGTTCCGTCACCCAGTCGTCGCGGTTCTCGGGGCACTCCAGGTTGATCTCGCGGGGATGTCCGGTCGCCCGGTAGCCGTGGGCGTCGACCCAGCGGGCCAGGGTTTGGGCGGCGGGCAGCACGGCGTCCATCGAGCCGTGGTGCACGATGGTCGCCGCCTGTCCGAGGGGCGGCAGGTCGTGGACGCGGAAGGCGCCGTCCTGGACCGGGGCGGAGACCTGGACCGCCGCGTGGACACAGATCCTGCCGCTGCCTTCCGGGCTGTCCTCGTAATAGGCGACGCCGGGTCCGGCGGGCGTGATGCCCGCGGCGCCCAGGCTCCGGAACAGCTCGTCGTAAAGCGGGCCGATGACCGGCCCCACGTCCTCGGGTTCGAAACTCGCGGCGGTCGCGGCCAGCTCCGCCACCCGGACGGCGGGCACGTTCTTGAGGACAACATCGTTCGCGGGCATGTGCCCCTCGCTCTCGATCGCTCGGAGCCTCGCCTCGACCTGGACCAGCCGTGCTTCCGCCGCGGCCATCGCGGTCTCCAGCTCGGCCCGCCGCAGCCGCAGCATGCCGCGCAGTTCCCCGGTCCCGACCTTCTCGTCCACAATGGCCTGGACCTGCTGGAGCGTGAATCCGAGGCCTTTGAGCGCGATGATCCGGTTGAGCCGGGCGAGCTGGGCGGCGGTGTAGTAGCGGTAGCCGCTGGCGGGGTCGACGCGCGCCGGGCGCAGCAGGCCGGTCGCGTCGTAGTGGCGCAGCATCCGGACCGATACGCGGCCGTGCCGGGCGAAGTCTCCGATGGTGAACATGATGTCTCCGAGCTGACCGCCTGACACGGTGTGAGAGTCAAGAAACTACCGCAGGGCCCGGCCTTGCCCGCCCGGCTCGAACCCGCGCGAGACCGACGCGCCCCACCCCGCCCTGGTTTTGGAGCACCTGCTCCATTACTATCCCCGGCATGCCCCGCCCCCGGATCCACGATCCCGAGCTGATCCTCGACGCCGCCGAGCGCCTCATCGCCGACGCGGGCCCCGAGGCGCTCACCGTCCGGCGGCTCGCGCAGGAAGCGGGCGTCCCGAACAGCACGATCTACCACGCCTTCGCCAATCTCCCCGCCCTGATCGGCCAGACCTGGCTGCGCGCCGCCACTTTCTTCCTCGACGAGCAGGAACGGCTGGTCGAGGAAGCCTCTGACCCGGTCGAAGCGGTAGTCGCGGCGGCCGACACCCCCGCCGTCGTGGCCGACGCCCGCCCGGACGCCGCGCGGATGATGATCGCCGTCCCGTCGAAGCGAATACTCGGCCCGCAGCTTCCCGACGAACTCGCGGAAGCCTTGCACGCCTTGGACAAACGCCTCGTCCGGCTCCTGGTCCGGCTCGCCCGCCAGCTTTGGAATCGCGGCGACGGCCAGGCGGTCGAAGTTGTCACCGCGTGCGTCGTGGACCTCCCGACCGCCCTGTTCCGCCGCGAACTCGCCACCGGACCAGCCAGCGCGGACAGTCGCGCCCGGCTGGCCGCGGCCGTCCGCGCGATCCTCGCACTGGAACCACCGAAAAAGTCCAGAAAGGACTGACCTGAATGCCCACCCTCGCCACCGACGGCCCCGTCCACGTCCTCGACTTCGGCGCCGACGAAAACCGTTTCGCCCCACCGTGGCTGGACGAAGTCCACACGCACCTCGACACCGTCACCGCGGGCAAGGAACCCGCCGTGCTCGTCACGATCGGCAGCGGCAAGTACTACTCCAACGGCCTCGACCTCGACTGGCTCACCGGCCACCCCGACGACGCCGGCAAGTACGTCGCCAGCATCCACGAACTTCTCGCCCGCGTGCTCGCGCTGCCGGTCCCGACCGTCGCCGCGGTCAACGGGCACGCCTTCGGCGGCGGCGCGATGCTCGCGATGGCCCACGATTTCCGAATCATGCGTGAGGACCGCGGCTACTTCTGTTTCCCCGAAGCCGACATCAACCTCCCGTTCACCCCGGGCATGGCCGCGCTCGTCCAGGCGAAGCTGACGCCCGCCGCCGCCGTCGCGTCGATGACCACGGGGAGCCGCTTCGGCGGTCCGCAGGCCGCGTCGCTCGGCCTGGTCGACGCGACCGTCGCGCTGGAAGATCTGCGCACCGCGGCGACCGAACGAGTCGCTCCGCTGGCGGGGAAGGACCGCGGCACGCTCGGCGCGATCAAGTCCACTATGTTCGGTCCGGCGCTGACCGCGTTGCGGGAAGCGGGAAACTGATCGGGTAGGCTCGCGTACGCGCGGCGGTGGGGCTCGCCGCTCCGGGAAATCGCCCGGGCAACCGCGGCCGAGGCCGCCAACAGTCCCTACTCGAACGGCGACCCGTGCCCGTGGAGTAGGAGAAGACTGTGCCTGAAGAACCTCTCGACCCTGACGTCGACCTCAGAGATCCCGCGCAGCAACGCGAACTCGTCCGGCACCACGTGTCGGTGCTCGGCGTGATCGCGCTCGGCGGCGGGCTCGGCGCATTGGCCCGCTACGGTCTCGCGCAGGCCCTTCCCGCCGAGCCCGGCGGCTTCCCCTGGGCGACGTTCTGGACCAACGTCGCCGGTTGTTTCCTGATCGGCGTGCTGATGGTGCTGGTCACCGAGACGTGGTCGGCGCACCGGCTGGTACGGCCGTTCCTCGGCGTCGGCGTGCTCGGCGGCTTCACGACGTTCTCCACGTACGCGGTCGAAGCGCGCAACCTTCTCCAGCCGGACACCGTGCCGCTCGCCTTCGCCTATCTCGGCGGAACGCTCGCCGCCGCGCTGCTCGCTGTCCTGCTGGGACACGCGGTGACCCGCAAGCTGGTTCCGGCGGAGGTGGCTGTCCGATGACCGTCCTTCTCGTTTTCCTCGGGGCCGCGGTCGGAGCGCCGATGCGGTACCTGACCGACCGGGCCGTCCAGTCCCGGCACCAGAGCCTGTTCCCGTGGGGCACGTTCACCGTCAACTTGGTCGGCTGTGTCCTGCTGGGCGGTCTCGCCGGGGCCGGGACCGCGTTGCCCGCGGCGGTCTACTCGCTGCTCGGCACCGGATTCTGCGGTGCGCTGACGACGTACAGCACGTTCAGCTACGAAACAGTCCGGCTGGTCGAGCGCCGTTCCTACTTCGTGGCGGCGGCGAACGTGGTGGTCAGCATCGCGGCTGGGGTCGGCGCGGCGGCGTTCGCGTACGAGGCTGTCCACGCCTTGGTCGGGTAGGGGTGCGATCCGCACAGGCTGGCTAGTCTGACTGTGCGGATCGCACGGTGACCTCGCCGAAGCCGCTGCTTACCGTGCTGGGAACCGTTCCCCTCCCGGATGAGGAGCCGCCATGGCCTCGGCTGTCGGTGTCGACGACTACGCGCTGACCAGGGTGCCCGATTCCGCGCGGTATTCGTGGTGGTCGGTCGCTGTGCAGCGGTTCGGCCAGGTTTCCGCGCTGTCGCAGTTCCTGCTCGGGGCCACGATCGGCTTCGGGATGAGCTTCGGGAACGCCGTGCTGGCGTTCACGCTCGGCTCGGTCATCCTCGAGCTGATCACGATCCTCGTCGGCGTGATCGGCGTCCGGGAGGGCCTGGCCACCTCGATGATCGCGCGCTGGACCGGGTTCGGCCGCGGCGGTTCCGCGCTCATCGGGCTGGCCATCGGGATCAGCCTGATCGGCTGGTTCGGCATCCAGTCCGCGGTGTCCGCCCAGGGCCTCGCCGCGCTGGTCGGCGGCCTGCCGGAATGGGGATGGGCGCTGGTGTTCGGCCTGGTGGTGACCGCGATCGTGGTCCGCGGCTTCCATTCGATGGCGTGGACGGCCTACCTGATGGTGCCCGCGTTCCTGATCCTGGTCGGCTGGTCGGTGGTCTCCGAACTGACCCGGCACGACCTGGGCGCGCTCGTGGCGTCCGCGCCGCCGGGACCGCCGCTGACCCTGCTTCAGGGGACGACGCTGGTCGCGGGCGGGTTCATCGTCGGCGCGGTGATCACGCCGGACATGACCCGGTTCAACCGCACCGCCGGCGACGTCGTCAAGCAGACGCTCGTCGGCGTCACGCTCGGCGAGTACGTGATCGGCCTGGCCGGGGTGCTGCTCGCGCACGCGGTCGGCACGGCGCAGATCACCACGATCGTCACGTCGTCGGTCGGCTGGGTCGGGCTGCTGATCGTCATCGCGGGCACGATGAAGATCAACGACTGGAACCTGTACTCGTCCGGGCTCGGCGTCGTGAACTTCATCGGCACGGTGTCCGGGAAACGGGCGCACCGCGGCCTGGTCACCGCCGTGCTCGGGCTGGTGGGCAGCGTGCTCGCCGCGGCCGGGATCCTCTCGAAGTTCACCGATTTCCTGACCGTGCTCGGGGTCGCGTTCCCGCCCATCGCCGGGATCATGGTCGCCGAGTACTTCGTGGTGAAGCAGTGGCGCGGCGCCCTCGACGAGGCCCGCGCCCGCGGTTCGGTGCCCGCCGACGCCCCGGTGTGGGTGCCCGCGACGATCGTCGTCTGGATCGCCGCCGCGCTCTTCGGCGAGTTCGTCGACTGGGGCCTGCCCAGCATCAACTCGCTCGTCGTCGCTTTCGTTCTGTACGTGGCCGCCGGGAAGCTCGGTCTGGTCCGCGGGGTCGGCAAGAGCGCCACCGCGGACGCCGAACCCGCCCCGGCCGCCTGATTTCCCTGACCTGGAAGGAGATTTCCCCGTGCGCATCGGCATCGACGTCGGCGGCACGAACACCGACGCGGTCCTCCTGGACGGCCGCGAGGTGCTCGCCTCGATCAAGACCAGCACCACCGAGGACGTCACCTCGGGCATCGTCGCCGCGATCGACGGGCTGCAGCGGCAGCGGGCGTTCGACCCGGCCGCGGTGCGGGCGGTGATGATCGGCACCACGCACTTCATCAACGCGCTCGTCGAGGCGCACCGGCTGGCCCCGACCGCGGCGGTGCGGCTCAGCCTGCCCGCGGGCGCGTCGCTGCCGCCGATGGTGGACTGGCCGCAGCGGCTGGTCGACGCGGTGTCCGGGCGCAGCTACCTGGTGCACGGCGGCCACGAGTTCGACGGACGGCACATCGCCGAACTGGACGAGAGCGAACTGCGCAAGGCCGCCGAGGACATGGGCGCGGCCGGGGTCCGCAGCGTCGCGATCACGTCGGTGTTCTCGCCGGTGAACGCGGAGTTCGAGGCGCGGGCGGCGGAGATCATCTCCTCGCAGCTGCCGGACGTCGCGATCTCGCTCTCGCACGAAATCGGCCGGATCGGTTTGCTGGAGCGGGAAAACGCGACCGTGATCAACGCCGCGCTGCGCGAGCTGGCGGCGCACATCGTGGACGGCCTGGCCGCGTCGGTGACCGGCGCGGGCATCACCGCTCCGCTGTACCTGAGCCAGAACGACGGCACGCTGATGGACGTCGGCTTCGCCCGCCGCTATCCGGTGGCGACTTTCGCGTCCGGCCCGACGAACTCGATGCGCGGCGCGGCGGTGCTGTCCGGTTTGGACACGTGCGCGGTGGTCGACGTCGGCGGCACCACGAGCGACGTCGGCGTGCTGCGGCAGGGTTTCCCGCGCGAGGCGACCACGGACGTGAGCGTGGCCGGGATCCGCACGAACTTCCGGATGCCGGACGTCCTTTCGATCGGCATCGGCGGCGGCAGCCGGGTCCGCGGCGACGCGTCCGGCGTGACCGTCGGACCGGATTCCGTCGGTTACGAGCTGACGTCGAAGGCGCTCGTGTTCGGCGGCGACACCTTGACCGCCACGGACATCGCGGTCGCCGCGGGACGGGCCGAGATCGGCGACCCGTCGTTGGTCGCGCACCTAGACCGGGATTTCGTGAAGGCGGCGCTGGACCGGATCGCGGCGGACGTTTCCGACGTCGTGGACCGGATGCGCACGTCGTCCGAGCCGCTTCCGGTGGTCGCCGTCGGCGGCGGTTCGGTGCTGCTGCCGGACGAACTGGCCGGGTCCGGCGAGGTCCGCAGGCCGGACCACTACGCGGTGGCCAACGCCATCGGCGCGGCGATCGCGCAGATCGGCGGCGAGGTCGACCGGGTGTACGTGATCGAACCCGGCCGCCGCGAAGCCGTGGTGGACGAGGCGAAGCAGGAAGCGGTCGACCGCGCGGTGGCCGCCGGGGCGAGCCCGGCGTCGGTCGGCATCGTCGACTTCGACGAGGTGCCGATCCCGTACCTGCCCGGCAACGCGACCCGGATCCGGGTCAAGGCGGTCGGCGACCTGCAGCTGGGGGCGTGAACGATGGCTGAGATCACTGCGCACGACCTGGACGACATCGCGCGCGGCGCCGCGATCCTCGGCACCGGCGGCGGGGGAGACCCATACATCGGCCGGCTGCTGGCACACGCCGCGGTCCGCGAGCACGGTTCAGTCCCGCTGGTGAAACTGTCCGAACTGGCCGACGATGCGGTGGTGCTGCCGGTCGCGATGATGGGCGCGCCGACCGTGATGGTGGAGAAACTGCCGTCCGCCGAACAGGTCGGCCTCGCCGCCCGGACCCTGGCCACCTATCTGGGCAAGGAACTCACGCACATCGCGTGCGCCGAAGCGGGCGGCGTGAACTCGCTGATCCCGGTCGTCGCCGCCGCGCAGCTCGGTCTGCCGCTGGTGGACGCGGACGGCATGGGCCGGGCGTTCCCGGAACTGCAGATGGTTTTGCCGACCCTGTACGGAATCCGTGCGACCCCGATGTCCATCGCGGACGAGAAGGGCAACCGCGGCGTACTGGACACTGTGGACAATCACTGGGCGGAGCGGCTGGCCCGCTCGGCGACCATCGACATGGGTTGTTCGGCGGTGATCAGCAACTACGCGATGTCCGGTGCCCAGGCGCGGGAGGCGATGGTGCCCGGCACGCTGACCCTCTGCGCGGAACTCGGCGCATTGGTGCGGCAAGCGCGCGAAGAGCACGAGAACCCGGTGGATCGCGTCGTAGCGCGGCTGCGCGGCCGGACGCTGTTCAGCGGCAAGGTCGTCGACGTCGCCCGTCGTACTGTCACTGGGTTCGCTCGTGGTGAGGCCCGGCTGTCCGGAATGGACGGTGACACCGGGACGGAAATGCTGCTGCGGTTCCAGAACGAACATCTGGTGGCCGAGGTCGACGGCGAGGTGCGCGCTTCGGTGCCGGACCTGATCTGCACCCTCGACCGCGAGTCCGGCGAGGCCGTCACCACCGAGGGCTTGCGCTATGGCCAGCGGGTGACGGTGATCGCGGCCCCGGCGGATCCGCGCTGGCACACCCCGGAGGGCATCGCGCTGGCCGGTCCGCGGTACTTCGGCTACGACCTGGACCCGATCGGGGTCGCCGGATGAGTTGGACGCTGACCGAAGATCACCTCGAAGACCTCGCCCGAGGCGCGGCTGTCCTCGGCACCGGTGGCGGAGGCGATCCGTACGTCGGACGGCTGCTGGTGCGCGAGGCGATCCGCGAGTACGGGCCCGTCACCGTGCTCGATCCGGACGATCTTGACGACGACGCACTGGTGATCCCGACCGCGCAGATGGGCGCGCCGACCGTGGTGCACGAGAAGCTCCCGAACGGCACCGAACCCGAGCTTGCCTTGCGAGCGCTGGAAAAACACCTCGGCGCGAAGGCCGACGCGACGATGCCGATCGAATGCGGCGGCATCAACTCGATGATCCCGCTGGTCGTCGGCGCACGGCTCGGGCTGCCGGTGGTCGACGCCGACGGCATGGGCCGGGCGTTCCCGGAACTGCAGATGGAGACATTCGGCGTCTACGGCGTCCCCGGTTCGCCGATGGGGATCGCCGGGGAACGCGGCGAAACGACGCTGATCGACACCGGTGCCGACAACCGCCGGATGGAATGGCTCGCGCGCGGGATCACCATCCGGCTCGGCGGCGTCGCGCACATCGCCGAGTACTCGATGAGCGGCGCGGACGTGAAACGCACGGCGGTGCCTCGGACGCTGTCGCTCGCGCTGAGCGTCGGCCGGGCGATTCGCCTTGCCCGGGAAGAGAACGCTGACCCGGTGGCGGCGCTGGCGACCGCGCTCCGGGACACGTTGTACTCGCATCTGCGCGTGCTGTTCCGCGGCAAAGTGTCCGATGTGGAACGCCGGACCGAAGAAGGATTCGCCCGCGGCCGAGCCGCCGTGGTGTCCTTCGACGGCGAGCACAAACTGGAAATCCTTTTCCAGAACGAAAACCTGGTGGCGCTCGTCGACGGCGAGGTGCGCTGCCTGGTCCCGGACTTGATCTGCGTGCTGGAGGCGGAATCCGCCGAGCCGATCACCACCGAAACGCTGCGGTACGGCCAGCGCGTCACCGTGGTCGGGATTTCGACGCCGCCGCTGATGCGCACTCCGGAAGCACTGGCCACGTTCGGCCCAGCGGCGTTCGGGCTGCCGCACGATTTCGTCCCTGTGGAGGTGGTTTCGTGATTTCGCTCGACGGCCGTTCGGTCGTAGTGCTCGGCGGCGGTTCCGGGATCGGCCTGGAGGTCGCCCGGCGCGCGACCGCGGCGGGCGCGCTCGTCCACCTCGGCGGCCGGACCGGCGACAAGCTGCGGGCCGCCGCCGCGGAACTGGGCCCGACCGCGACCTGGCAAACAGTCGACACCACCGACCAGGCGTCGCTGGCCGAGTTCTTCGGCGCGCTGGACCGGGTCGACCACCTGTTCACGCCCGCCGCTTCCTACACCGTCGGCCCGATGCGGGCCCTCAGCGACGAGGAGGCGGAAAGCCCGTTCGTGACGAAGTTCTGGGGTCAGTACCACGCGGTGAAACACGCCGTGCCGAAGCTGTCGGACGACGCGTCGGTGGTGCTGATGTCCGGCGTGGCGAGCGTGCGCCCACCCGCCGCGGCTCCGGCGTACGTGGCGTGCAACGCGGCGATCGAAGGCCTCGGCCGCGGGCTCGCGGTGGAACTGGCGCCGGTGCGGGTGAACGTCGTGTCGCCGGGCACGATCGACGGAAACTTGTGGGCCGGGCGTCCGGCCGCTGCGCGCGAATCGAGTTTCGCGCAGTACCGGGCAGACACTCTGCTGCATCGCGTCGGCCGGGAGTCCGAAGTGGCCGATGCCGTGCTGTACCTGTTCACCAGCACCTACACCACTGGCTCGACGTTGTATCCGGACGGCGGCTACAGCTTCCGCTGATACGCTGACCAGCCATGCGCATCACCGCCGCGGACGTGCCGGCACTCGAACGCGGCGTCGCGCTGCTCGGGTCCGGCGGGGGCGGGGACACCGTCACCGCGGCGGTGCTGCTGCGGCGGCTGACCGGATCCGGCCGCGAACCCCTCGTGCACCGGATCGCCGACGTGGAGCCGGACACCCTGGTCGTCCCGGTCGGGATCGTCGGCGCGACCGCCGCGTTCGCCGAGAAACTGCCCAGCGGCGACGAGTTCGCCTCGGCGATCGCGGCGATCGAACGCTGGACCGGGCAGCGCGCGCAGGCGCTGATGACGATCGAGATCGGCGGGCTCAACGGCCTGCTGCCGCTGGTGGTCGCCCACGAGCTGGGTCTGGCCTATGTGGACGCGGACCTGTCCGGACGCGGGCTGCCGCGGCTCGACCAGCTCTCGGTCGCCGCGACCGGCCGCGGCGTCGCCCCGGCGGCGATGGCCGAGCCCGGCGGCCGGGTGGTGGTGCTCGCCGCGGCGGCCGACGCGGTGGTCGAGAACGGCGTGCGCGCGTTCCTGGCCAGCTCCGGCGGCTGGGCGGCGATCGCGCTCGCCCCGATCCCGGCCGGCGAACTGGCCGGCCACGCGGTGCCCGGCACGACGAGCGAAGCGCTCGCCCTCGGCGCCCGGGTGCTCGCCGCCGGGGAGAGCCCGGACCTCGCCGCCCTGGAAACCGCTCTCCGCGGCCAGGTTCTCGCCCGCGGCCGGGTGCTGGAGGTGTCCCGGCACATCGGCCCCGGCCAGCACGGGCATCCGGGGTTCGGCCGCGGCTCCGCGACGCTGACCGATCACCGCGACGGCGCCTTGCTGCGGCTGGAAATGGAGAACGAGTACCTGCTGGCGCTGCGGGACGGGCTGCCGGTGGCGTCCACTCCGGACGTGCTGTCCGTGCTCGACCGCCGCACCGGCGTCCCGTTGCAATGCGACATGATCCGCGCCGGGGTGGAGGTGGACGTCGTGCGGCTCGCCGCGTCGCCGTTCTGGACCGACCCGCGACGCCGCCCGCTGCTGGAACCGCGCGCGTACGGAATCGACTGCGATCCGGTGGCGGCGCAGTGATTCTCCGTCAGCTCCTCGCTCTGCCCTCGTGGTCCGGCTCGGTCCGGATCTGCTCCGGCGAGTCTGGTTTGGACTGTCCATTGCAGACAGTCAAGGCCGCGCTGGACGCCTCCGGCGCCCCCGCTCCCGGCGAACTGGTGGTGGTAGTCCGTCCTGTCGGTTCCGATTGGCAGATCGACGCCCTCCTGCGGCGTTGCGCGGACGCCCGGGCCGCCGGTGTCCTCCTCCCCGGTGCCGAACCGCTTGCCGCGTCCAGGCTGCTGGCCGAACGGCTGTCGGTGCCGCTGCTGGTCACGTCCGCCGATCCGCTCGATCTGCTCGTCGACGCCCGCCTCGCGCTGACCGCCCCGGACGTCGATCGCGCCGAAGCGGTGCTGGCCGCGCATCGGGCGCTGGGGGAGAGGTTGCGTCCGCCGGAAGAGATCGTGACCGTGCTGCGCCGGCTGCTGGACGCTCCTGTCGCGGTCCTCGACGACCGAGGCGAGGTGCTCGCCGGGGAACTCGCCGACGCTGCCCGCGTGCGGGTGCACGAGCCGGTCCCGCAACGCATTGACCTCCCGGACGGCGTCCTGCTCGCGCATCCCGCTGTGCTGCCGCAGCCGTCGGTGTGGCTGGCCGCGGAGCTGTCCGGCGCCAAGTCCCCGCGCGCGGAGGTCGTCGCCGCGACGCTGGCCGTCGCCGCGGGTGCCGTGCAGCGCTGGCTGCTGGCCCACCGCCTGGAACTGGAACGCGACGCCCGTTCCCGGTCCGCCCTGCTGGGCGATCTGCTGCGCCACGACACCGAACCCGGCGCCGACCTGCGCCGTCGCGCCGCCGACGCGGGCTGGCGGCTCGGCGGCTGGCACGTCGGCCTGCGCATCGGCGTGCCCGCGGACGTCGACACCGTTTCCCGCACTCAGGAAGTGGTTCGCGCCCTTCGGGCCGAGTCGATCGACGCGGTGACTGTCGAACACGGCGAGGGCTGGACCGGCTGGGTCACCTTCGAACAGGAACCGACCGCGGAACGGGTGCGTGCTCTGTCCGCGCGGTTGCGCGCCGTACACCGCAGTCTGCGCCGCACGCTGGACGCACACCTAGGCGTCGGCCGTCCGCACGCCGACGGTCTCACCGCGACAGTCGCCGAAGCCACCGACGCCGCCCGCCTCGCCGCGACCCGCCCGGAGACCGGGCACTTCCTGCACGTAGACCAACTCGGCATGGCCCAGCTGCTCTTGGAATGGACGCGGACGGACACCTTCGAGCCCGCCGCGCGCGCACTGCTCGCCCCGCTGGTTCCGGCGCCCGGGGACCTGATCCGCACCCTCGCGGCTTACCTCGACGCCGAGTCTTCGCTCGCCGAAACCGCCACCGTGCTGGGGATCCACCGGAACACGGTCGCCGCGCGGATCAGCCGGATCGAGCAGTTGCTGCAGGTCGACCTGTCGCGTCCGGACGAACGGCTGGCCCTGCATCTGGCCGCCCGCGCGGTGATTCTCGCCCGGTCCGCGGAGTAGTACTCGCAGGGCCAGCTACGCCCTTGGTGATCGTCCGGGCGGGAGGCAGACTCGGGGCATGGGCAAGAACGACTTGGGCGATTTCCTCCGGGCCCGCCGCGGCGGGCTCTCCCCGGAGGAGATCGGCCTGCCGGTCGAGCACGGTCCCGGACGGCGGGTCTCCGGTCTTCGGCGCGGCGAGGTCGCGCAGTTGGCCGGGGTGAGCACCGAGTACTACACCCGGCTGGAACAAGGCCGGGCCCGGCAGCCGTCCGAGCAGGTGCTGCACGCCCTCTGCGACGCGTTGCGCTTCGACGACATCGAACGGCGGCATCTGTTCGCTCTCGCGGGAGCGACGGCCGAACGCGTGGACCGGGCTGACCACGCGTCCCGGTTGCGTCCGGCGCTGCGGCAGGTGCTCGACTCGATGGAGCTGGCTTCCGCTTTCGTCAGCGACCGGAACCTCACCGTCGTCGGCGGGAACGCGTTGTGGGCCTTGCTGTTTCCCGACGTGGCCGAGTTGCCGAGGCGGGAGCGCAGCATGGCGCGCTGGACGCTGCTGGATCCGCGGGCCCGCCTGGTGTGGCTCGACTGGGAACGCGTCGCCCGCGACTACGTGCACGGGTTGCGGCTGGCCGCCGCCGCACAGCCGCGGAACCAGCACATCGCCAACCTGATCGGCGAGCTGATGATGCGTTCGCCCGAGTTCCCGGCGTGGTGGTCGGAACACCGCGTCCGGGAACGCAGCACCGGTCTCAAACGCCTGCGTCACCCGGTCGCCGGCGAGCTGGAACTGCAGTACGAGATCTTCGCCTCGGTCGCCGACCCCGGCCAGTCGATGGTCGTCTACAGCGCGCAGGCCGGTTCACCCTCGCAGGAACGGCTGCGGCTGCTGGCCAGCTGGGGCCGCGAACCCGCCGCTCCCGTCCGGGACACCGCCGAGTCCTGACCTTCGCCCACCCCTCAGGCCCCGCTGCGTACGCAGGGCCTATTCCGTCGTGCCTCCGGGAAAGGACACTTCACAATGAGCAAGACATTCCTGATCACCGGCGTCAGCACCGGCCTCGGCCGGGCCATCGCCCGGCGCGCCCTGGCCGCCGGACATCGGGTCGCGGGCACCGTGCGCACCGAACAGCACGCCGCCGATTTCCGGGCACTGGACCCGGAACGCGCCCGGGCCTTCGTTCTCGACCTGACCGACGCGGACCGGATCGAGCCGGCAGCACGGGCGGCCGAAACGGAACTGGGCCAGATCGACGTGCTCGTCGCCAACGCCGGATACGGCCTCGAAGGCACCTTCGAAGAGTCGTCGATGGAGGATCTGCGCCGCCAGTTCGAGGTCAACGTCTTCGGCACGGTCGCGACGATCAAAGCGGTGCTGCCCGGCATGCGTGAACGCCGCGACGGCCAGATCTTCGTCATCACCTCGATGGGCGGGCACACCACCTTCCCCGGACTGGCGTTCTACGAGGGCAGCAAACACGCACTGGAAGGCATCACCGACACTCTCGCGCAGGAGGTCACGCAGTTCGGCGTGCGGGTCACCGCCGTGGCACCCGGTGCCTTCAAGACCGACTGGGCGGGCCGGTCGCTGGTCCGCGCCCCGCGCAGCATCGCCGACTACGACGCCTTGTTCGACCCGATCCGGACCCGCCGCCAAGCACTGGCCGGCCAGGGCATCGGCGACCCCGACCGCGCGGGCGACGCCATCCTCTCCCTCCTCGACGAGGAAAACCCGCCCGTGCACCTGCTGCTGGGCTCGGACGCGCTGCGCCTGGTCACCGCCGGACGCCAGCGCGTGCAGGACGACTTCGACGCCTGGCAGGACCTGACTCTCTCCACCGACTCCGCCGAAGGCGGGGTCACCGTCGCCTGACCGGCCGTCCGTGAGGGGAACCCTGAAGGAATCAGATTCCCTCAGGGTTCCCCTCACGGCGGGTCAGACGCGGCCGCGCGCGAGGTCGATCAACCGCCCGAGCACGTGATCGCCCGACGCGCGCAGGCCGTTGTGCTCGTACTCGCTGGTGATCCACGGCCGGAGCGTCGGGATCAGCCGCGCGGTCTCCTCGGAAAACGCCCGCTCGACGTACATGTCGTTGGCGTAGATCGCGGCCGCCGCCGGAACCGTGCACTCGCGCAGCGCATCGGCGTCGTACAGCCGCGGCCATTCGTGCGCGGCCAGCAGTTCCGCGGTCTCCTTCATCGGCCGGAGACTGTGGAGGTCGTCGAAGAGCCAGGGGAACACGTGCTCGCCGGTGAACAGCGTGCGATCGGTGCGGAACTCGTCCGGCAGCACGCGCTCGGCGGACCAGCGGGTGGCGAACCCGTCGGAGTAGGACGACTCGTGGATGACCGAGTACAGCGGATTGCGCCCGCTGAACGGCAGCGAACTGGCCACGTCGTGCGCGAAAGCGGGGGACCTGGGGTCGCGTTCGATCAGGTAGTGCAGCGCCTCCTCGCCGCCGCTGGCTCCGAGGAGGTAACCGAGCTGCTGGAACAGCCGCGCGGTGAGCGGACTGCCGTCCGGCAGCACGACGGCCCCGTCGTCGAGCAACGGCAGCAGCGCCTGGACCCGGTCGCGATCGCCGGGGTAGCGGAGGTAGTACTGGCGGTTCCGCTCGAGCAGATTGGCGAACGTCGCGGTGTAGACGTCGTCCGGATGCCGCGCGATCGGCGGCAGCCCGCCGGTGAAGAAGGCCTCGGCCAGGCTGTCCGGAGCCTGGGAAAGGTAGGCGAGCGTGCAGAACCCGCCGAACGACTGGCCCAGCACGCTCCACTTCTCGACGCCCAGCTGCCGTCGCACGAACTCCGCGTCCCGGACGATCGCGTCGGCGCGGAAGTGGGTCAGGTACTCCGCTTGTTCTGCGGGGGTACCGGGCAAGGTGCCGACCGCAGCGGAGCGCCCGGTGCCGCGCTGGTCGAGCATGAGGACCCGGTACTCCTGCAGCGCCCGCGGCAGCCAGGCCGGCGCTCCCTGCGACGGCCGCGGCGCTTCGTGCCCGGGACCGCCTTGGAGGTAAACGAGAAACGGCCGGTCGCGCCCGTCCGGATCGGCGACTTCCCGGGCGAAGACGGTGATCTTCGCGCCGTCCGGGCGGGAATGGTCGAGGGGGACGGAGAACTCGTGCTCGGTAAGCACGAGACCGGGAATGCGCACGGTGGTTGCCATACGGGCGATTGAACCAGAACGGGCTCCGGGGCGGCCACGGAATTGACCTTGGGAAGTCCATTGTGGACTAGCGAGGGGTGGTGTGTCGTGCCCGCGCGGAATGCGGTCAGCGCGGCCGCGCGCACCGCGAGCCCGGACAACGCAAGGTGCACGCGTCTGGCCGCCGCTTTCGCGCGGAGGGGGCGGACAACGCGAGGAGCGCGCGTCCGGCCGCGGCTTTCGCGCGAAGGAAGAGCGTGCGTTCGGCCGCGGCTTTCGCGCGAAGCGAGCCCCGGGCCGCGCGCGGAATCGATCACCGCCCGGTCCGCTTCCGTACGAGCGGATTCCGGCCGCAGGTCCACCCGGATTCGCACGCGCCCGGGCCCGCTCCGGCCAGGGCCGCCCGGCGGGGAACGCCGCTCCGGGCTACTCCTTGCCCATCGACCGGCGGATCTCGGCCAGTTTGTCCTTCGCCGCCTCTTTGCGGTCGGCGATCTTCTTGTCCAGCGACTGCAGGTCCTCCGGCCCGCCGATCCCGGCGAGCTCCTGCGAACCGACCGAGGTGGTGTACCGCTTCTCGATCCGGTCCCGCACGAAGTCGAACGACGGCGCGCCGTTGTCGCTGTAGTCGGGTTCGGGGAGATCGGCGGGCGGCGGGCCGGGGCTCTCCACGATCTCCGCGTCGAGCGGCTGCTGCTCGCCGGGCTTGTCCGCACTCATCGTCTGGCCTCTTCTCGGTCGTCGGCTCCGCCTTCGACCCTAGCCGACCTCGCGCGGGCGGGGCGGATGTTTCGCCGCCGCCGCTCTGCGGTAGCCCATCAGGGAGAGAAAGGAGCCCGCGATGCTTCACCCCCGCTCGACCGCGCCGCCCGCCCCGCCCGAGCCCGTCCCGCCCGGCCCGGTGGAGCCGGACCCGGTCACGCCGGGACCGGCCCGCCCGCTGCCCGACCCCGAACCCCTGGAGCCCGAATCGGAACCCGGCCCCGAACTGGCGGTTGCCGGTCCGTTGTGGACAGTCCGGCCGGAGTGAACCGGACGGGCTCCCCGGAGCCGCCTGGGTCCTGAAGCTCGTGCACAGCGCTGTTCCGCAACCGCCGAGAAGCTCACCGGCTCAGGGCCGCGCGTCGAGCCCCGGAACTCTCGCTACGGCAGCGTCCGATTCAGCCGCTGAACCCGCCCGCCTTGAGCGCCGCGTCGACCTTCGCCCGGTGCGCCTCCGCCCACTCGTCGAGCGTCTGCGCCTCCTCCTTGGCCAGCTTCGCCCGCGCGTCGGCCAGCACCTGCGCCGCATCCGGTCCCGGCACCACGACCACGCCTTCCTCGTCCGCCACGACGATGTCCCCGGCGTGCACCGTCACCCCGCCGCACCGCGCGGGCTCGCCCAGCGGCGTCACCGCGGCTTTCGTGCCGGGGATCGGGATCACGCCGCGCGCGAACACCGGGAACCGCGCCTCGCGGACCTCGGACAGGTCGCGGATCACGCCGTCCAGGACGAAGCCCGCGATGCCGCGTCGCTGAGCGGTCGCGCAGACGTTGCCGCCCGCGAGCGCGTAGTCGACGTCGCCGGACTCCGCCACGATCACCGCCCCGGCGGGTGCGCGGTGGATGGCCGCGTGCAGCATCAGGTTGTCGCCCGGCGGGCAGCGCACCGGGTACGCAGGCCCGGCGATCCGCGGCACCGGCCCCCACAAGGGGCGCACGCCGTAGTCGAGCACCTGGCCGCGGCCGAGCAGGTCGGCGAGCGTCGTGGTCGGGATGTCGGCGAAACCGTCGTCCATGGACGGCGATGCTCTCACGCGCGGCCCGGCCGGATACCGTTCCGTGGCACCGATCACGGAGGAGAAGATGGCTTTCCGGCACACCGTCGTCGCATCACCGGTCGGCGACCTCACCCTGGTCGCCGACGGCAGCGCGCTGGTCGCCGTCTACTTCGACGGCCACAGCCGGACGCCGCGCTTCCCCGACCTCGGCCCGCGTGCCGACGACGGTTTCGCCGTCGCGACGCAGCAGCTCGGCGAGTACTTCACCGGCCAGCGGAAGACCTTCGACCTAGAACTGGACCTGCGCGGCTCGGAGTTCGAACGCCGCGTCTGGCAGCTGCTGACCCGCATTCCCTACGGCGAGACGCGCACCTACCGCGACCTGGCCGTCGAACTGGGCGAACCCGGCGCGGCGCAGGCTGTCGGCAACGCGAACGGCTGGAATCCGCTGAGCATCGTCGTGCCGTGCCACCGGGTCGTCGGCAGCAGCGGCGGCCTCACCGGCTACGCGGGCGGCGTCGACCGGAAACGGTTTCTGCTGCAGCTGGAGGAACCGCCAGCCGACGACGCCGGACGGCTGTTCTGACGGGTCATCCCAGCGAGGCGCGACCGTGCTTCCAATACCCCTGGAACGCGATCGCCTGCTTCGGCACCCCGCGCTCCCGCGTGAGGAACCGCCGCGCGCCAGTGGCCAGCCCGCTCTCCCCGGCGACCCACGTGTAGCCCGGCGGATCGGACAGGTCGAGCTGGCCGAGGACGTCGAGCGCGAGCCGTCCGGGCAGCCGGTCGTCCTCGCGAACCAGCCACTGGACGTCCGCGCCGAGCGGGGCGTCGACCGCCTGGATGTCGTCCCGCGCCCCGACTTCCAGCAGGACGGTGGCCCGCAGATCGGCGGGCGACGACTCCAGAATGGCCAGCGCCGCCGGAATCGCGCTCTCGTCGGCGAGAAGCAGCTGCCGCGCGCCGCCGGGCGGCAGGTAGGTGATCCCCTCGTCGAGAATCCCGATCTCGTCGCCCGGCCGCGCGTTCTCCGCGAACCTCGACGCCGGCCCGCCGTCGCCGTGCACCGCGAACTCGATGTCGACCTCCCCGGGCCGGGCCGCCCGGATCGTGTAGTTCCGCACCCACGGCCTGGACGCGGCGCTCATGAGCATGTGCTGGGCGAGCCAGCGGTTGCTCGAAGCCGTGGGCAGCCGCAGCCCGGGCTGGCCCTCGCGCGGGAAGAACAACCGGCACCATTGATCGAACCCGAGCGGCGCGAAGTCCTCGAGATCCTCGCCGCCGACGGTGAGGGTCACGAAATGCGTGGACGTGCGTTCGGCGCGCAGCACGGACGTCCGGAGCAGCCGCCTGCTGTCGGGCGTGCGGCGCTGGGGGAGGGTCGGCATGGTGGATCCCTGTTCAATTAGGTAAGGCTTACCTTCTGAACAGTAGCCGCCGGTTCCGCGGGACGGCAAGGGCCGCGATCCGCCCCGGATGCACCGGACGGTGTGCCTCGCCTCGCGCGGATGCGTCCGTCCGGGTCAACCCTTCCGATGGGCGACCCGGCGGGATCATCACTCTCCGTGTCACTCATGTGGGTGACGATTGACTGCTCAATGACCTGGCGGGGCGTAACACTGCGTGTGCGTCACAAGGTGACCTCGCTGCGGAGTCCGAGTTTCTCCGCGTGGCGAATGTGCGAATGAACGTGCATATTCCCGTGTCAGCGCCGGTTCACCGCAGTTCGCGGACGCGTCAAGTGGTCTGGACAAGCCGCCGGGCGAGTGGCCGCCGGGAGGTGAACCGGCGACCGCGAAGAGTAGCGAAAACCGTCACTCGAACCGTTGGGCGACGCGGGGGGACCGTTCACCGCGACACTGCCAGTAGAACTGGTCGGTGACGCACCGTCTTCGCCAGGATGGGCGCATCCGGGGCTCGCGCCGCACGACAGCCGGGGTCCGGACAGCCGTCGGAACCGGTCCGCCGGCCGGAAGAGAAAGGGATGACGACCTCATGACGGTGGTTCCCTGCCTCGCCGACCAGCCGCGCCGAACCGGGCAGCCCCGCCGGACCGGCGAGCCGCCCGAGCCGGAGGAAGGCGCGGTGCTGGTCCGGGCGCCTCAGCCGAACCGCCAGTGCGAACCGGCGGGCGGCCCGGAGTGCGTTCCAGAGTCCGCTCCGGAGGGCCGGGACGCGGCGAAGCCGGAGAGACTGGCCCGGCCTGCCGCGGAATCGCGGGACGGCGGCGCGGGCGAGCAGGCGAAGCCGTTGCAGGCGGGCAGCGCGGTGGCCCAGGACGACAGGGCCGCGCGGCCGCCCGAGCGAGTTCAGGTGCGCGAACCGGCTCGGTCAGCCGGAGCTGGTCGGCAGTGCGAGACGACTCCCGCAGCCGAACCGGCCGACCTCGTCCAGCCAGGCGCCGTGGCCGCGACTGACATGGCTGCGACCATCGCAGCGCACCCGGCCGATCTCGCCGAGCCAGGTGCCGTGGCCGCCCCTGGCTCGGCTGCGACCCCCGCAGCCGACCCCGTTCAGCCGGGCGCCGTGGCCGCCACCGGTTCGGCTGTGACCACTGCTGCCGAGCCAGCCGATCTTGCCCAGCCAGGCACCGCGGCTGCCACCGACGCAACTCCCGCAGCTCACCCAGCCGACCCGAACCACCCCGAATCCCCGATCCACCCCGACCCCGAACACCCCGCCCGGATCCGCGTCGCAGTCGACTGGGATCCCTTCTCCCGCCCGCCCCGCCGGGTCGCCACCCGGGACGAGATGCTCGCCGCCGCGCACCCGGTGCTCGCCCGCCGCCAGCACGGCCGCCACCGCAAACCCGACGCCCGCGCCCCCTGGACCACCCGGGCCGCGGACTTCGTCCTCGCCTGGGCGGCCCCGCTCCGGATGGCGTTGCTCCTCCTCGCCGGGACCGCGTTCCTCACCGGCCTCGTGCTGATGAACAGCCCGGTCGCGGGCGTCGCGGTGACCGCCGCGACCCTCGCCGCGGGCGTTCCGGCGTGGCTGGCCCGGCCGAGGAAGCCGCCTTCGCATCGCTGCTGACCGCTGAACCGCGGGTGTGTCGATTTCGCCCGGGGCCGTTCGACGAGGATGTGAACGGCTGGACGGAACCAGCCCCAACCCGAGGAGCGGTCAATGCGTTTCCTGATGATGCACCGGCTTGACGAGAGCGCCCCCGAGGCCTGGAACCCCAGCCCCGAATTCATGGCGAAAATGGGCGCTTTCATCCAGGACTGGACGGAACGCGGCATCCTGATCACCGCCGAGGGCGTGCACCCGTCGGCGAAGGGGGCGATCGTCCGCAAGCCCCGCGGCGCCGCCCCGACCGCCACGGACGGCCCGTTCACCGAGGCCAAGGAGGTCATCGGCGGGTTCGCGCTGGTGAACGCCGAGGACCGGGCGCAGGCGGTCGAGTACGCGCGGCAGTACGCGGACCTGTTCGACGAGATCGAGGTCGAGGTCCGCCAGGTCGTGGAGTTCGACGACCTCCCCGACCTGACCGCGGAATAGCCCAGCGCGCAAGGCATCCGGCCGCATTCGCGCGCCAAGTCTTTGTCATTCGTTGACCCGCATCGCGCCTCGGGCGGACCTTCGTAACGGGAACGGGGTCCGAGGAGGCAGCGGTGCGGGTCATGGTCGCGGCGGTCTTGGCGACGATGTCGGTGCTCGCGCCGGCCCCGGCGAAACCGACCGCGCCTCAATCGGCGGCGAACATCGTGGTGTGCAACAAATACTGCGACGACCGCGCCGCCGATCAGGCGTCCAGCGACCGGATCGCGGTCACCGCGCCGCTCGACGGCCGCGTCCTCCAACTGCACTTCGCCGACAGCGATCCGATGGGCTGGGCCGTCGTCGACCATTCGCAGCCGGGCGATCAGGTGTGGCTCGACCGGTCGTTCGACGGCGGCGCGAGCTGGGACGGCGGTGCGCAGCTCGGCCTGACGACCGCGCCGTCCGGGGTCGGCGGCTGGCGCACCCAGATGTACAACAACGACGACTGGAACAACCGCGGCGTCGGCGCTCTGCGCGCGTGCGGCAGCGCAGCCGGAACCGGCCGGATCGCTTGCACGCCTTGGGCGCGCACCCGCTGGAACGCGGCGAACCGCGCGCAAGCGGCGGCGACCGCGATGATGGCGCTTTACGACAACGGCACCGGATACTTCCGCGACGGCGGCGGCTGGGGGACCGCGGTGTCGCTGGCCGCGGTGATCCGCAACGCCTCGGTCAGCCGGATGGCCAGCTACGACTACGCGATGGCCACGACGTACGACAAGAACGTCAACGCCGGCCGCGGCCAGTTCCGCAACGAGTTCTCCGACGACACCGGCTGGTGGGCGATGGCGTGGCTCGACGCCTACGACCGCACCGGCCAGCAGCGCTACCTCGCCACCGCGAAGGCCGACGCCGACCACATGCAGACCTTCTGGACCGGCGACTGCGGCGGCGGCCTCCGATGGAAGGAAGGCCTTACGTACAAGGCGTCCATCTCCAACAGCCTGTACATCCAGGTCAACGCCACGATCGCGGACCGCACCGGCGACGCGGTCTACCGGGCCCGGGCGCAGCAGGGCTGGGAGTGGTTCCGCGGCAAGGGACTCATCGGATCCGACGGCCTGGTGGCGGACGGCGTCGACGGCGCCAGTTGCGCCGCGGCCGGCCAGCGCTACACCTACAACCAGGGCGTGTTCGTCTCCGGCCTCACCGCACTGTCCAAGGTGGCCGGTGACCAGGACCTGCTCGCCACCGCCCGCTCGGTCGCCGACTCGACGACGCGGACCGGGTCGTACTTCACCGGCTCCGACGGCATCGTCCACGACCCCGGCGAGGGCAGCAGCTGCACCGACGACGGGTCGTACTTCAAAGCCGGGCTCGTCCGCGGTCTGTCCGAACTGGACGCCGCGACGCCCGGCGCGCCCTACCGGGATTTCCTGGCCAGGCAAGCGGATTCCGCCTATGCGCGCTCCCGCAACGACTTCGACCAGTACTCGCGTTCGTGGTCCGTCGGCGCCGGGAAGGGACCGGGCTGCCAGGCCGCCGGGCTGGCGCTGATGAACGCGACGTACTGACCCGGCCAGTGATCGACAGCACACCCGTCCCCGCAAGGCCCGTCCGGGTACGGTTGAGGGTGCCACGGAAACCTGCGTGGTTCATGCGGACGGGGAAGGGCGATCGTGGAGCTGAAGGTCGGGTACAAGGCGTCGGCGGAACAGTTCGGGCCTCGCGAGCTGGTGGAGTTCGCGGTGCGGGCCGAGGAGCTGGGACTGGACTCGGTGTGGGTGTCGGACCACTTCCTGCCGTGGCGGCACGAAGGCGGGCACGCGCCGTGGGCGCTGGCGTGGATGCCCGCGGTGGCGGAGCGGACCAGCCGCGTGCTGATCGGGACCAGCGTGCTGACGCCGACGTTCCGGTACAACCCGGCGGTGATCGCGCAGGCGTTCGCGACGATGGCGCTGCTGTCGGGCGACCGCGTGATCCTGGGCGCGGGCACCGGGGAAGCGCTGAACGAGATCGCGGTGTCCGGCCGGGAATGGCCGGAGTTCAAGGAGCGGTTCGCGCGGCTGCGCGAGTCGGTGCGGCTCATGCGCGAACTGTGGAGCAAGGACAACGTCGACTTCGAGGGCGACTACTACCAGCTGGTCAACGCGAAGATCTACGACCGGCCGGAACGTCCGGTCCCGGTGTACATCGCCGCGGGCGGGCCGGTCGTGGCGAAGTACGCGGGCCGCGCGGGCGACGGCATGATCTGCACGTCCGGCAAGGGCATGGACCTCTACACCGAGAAGCTGATGCCGGCGATGGCCGACGGCGCGGCCGCCGCCGAGCGCGACGCGTCCGGGGTGGACCGGATGATCGAGATCAAGATGTCGTACGACCGCGACCCGGAGAAGGCGCTGGCCAACACCCGGTTCTGGGCCCCGCTGTCGCTGAGCGCGGAGCAGAAGCACACGGTCTCCTCGGCGGAGGAGATGGAGCGGCTGGCCGACGAGCTGCCGATCGAGCAGGTCGCGAAGCGGTGGATCGTCGCCTCCGACCCGGACGAGGCGGTCGCGCAGATCAAGCCCTATCTCGACGCCGGCCTGAACCACCTGGTCTTCCACGGCCCCGGCCACGACCAGGAGCGCTACCTGGGCCAGTTCGCCGAGGACGTGCTGCCGCGGCTGCGCGCCCTGGCCTGAGAAAATTCGCGCGGAAACCCCCGTCCGGCTCCGGCTGGGCGGGGGTTTCAGTCTTCGCTGGGGAAGAGGATCGGGCTGAGCAGATACCGCGTGCGCCCCGGCGCGGGCCCGTTGGCGAGCATCGGCGCGATGGCTTTCCGCATGCCGTCGATCATCGCGAGCAGTTCGTCGTGGTCCAGCCAGACAGCGTGCTGCCGGTAGCCGGCGAGATCCTCGACCGGATTCGCGTTGTCCCGGCTGAGATAGGCGTCGAACTCGGCGACCAGCGCGGCGGTCGCGGCGGCGAATCCGCGCCGGTGGTCGTCCGGGGTCAGCTGGGCGATGGCGTCCTGGTCGAGCGACGCGCGTTCCTTGCGCAGCCGGTAAGTGCGTTCGACCGCGCCGCGCACGCGTTGTTCGTTGGCCACTTCGAGGATGCCGCCTTCGGCGAGAAGGTCGACGTGCCGGTAGACCGTCGCCTTCGAGACATCCGGGAGCAGTGCGCCAAGCTGCGCGGTGGTGAGCGTCCGGTCGCCGCGCAGCGCGTGCACGATCCGCAGTCGTACGGGGTGCCCTAACAGAGTCAACACGTCCACCCCCGAATGTTCTCATATTATGCTACCGTTCGCATAACTTGAGAATGATGGGGGACGGGATGAAGCCGAACGAGCTGGCGGTGGCTGTCGTCGAGCAGGTACGGGACGGGCGGTTCAGCGAGTCCGTGACGCGGTTCTCGCCGGAGCTGCGGGCGGCGGTGTCCGGCGCGGCGCTGGAAACGGCGTGGAACGGGCAGGTCGGCGAGCACGGGCCGGTGACCGCGCTGGGCGAGCCGGTCGCTGAGCCGGCGGGACCAGGGCTGACGCGGGTTCAGATGCCGGTTGTCTGCGCGCAAGGGAAATTCCTGGTCGTGCTGTCGGTCGATTCGGCGGGAATCGTTGCGGGGCTTCGGCTTGCTTCCGCCACGGTGTGGACCAAGCCGTCCTATGTGGACGAAACGGCGTTCGTCGAAGAGGACGTTGTTCTTTCCGCGGAGCCTCATCCGGTGCCGGGAACGCTGACTGTGCCGCGAGGGGAGGGGCCGTGGCCGGGAGTGGTCCTGCTCAGCGGCGGCGGGATCTTCGACCGCGACGAGACGTCCGGGCCGAACAAGCCGCTCAAGGATCTCGCGTGGGGCTTGGCTTCCCGGGGCGTGGCGGTGCTGCGCTTCGACAAGGTGACCTACGCCCATCCCGAGCTGGCGTCCGCGCCCGGCTTCACGATGTCGGCGGAGTACGTGCCGCATGCCGCCGCGGCTGTCCGTCTTCTGCAGACACAGGACGGTGTCGACGCTTCGCGCGTGTTCCTGGCCGGGCACAGCATGGGCGGCAAGGTCGCGCCGCTCGTGGCTGTCGCGGAACCGTCGGTCGCGGGGCTGGTTCTCCTGGCAGCCGATGCTGAGCCGATGCACCAAGCCGCCGTCCGGGTGGTCCGGCATCTCGCTGTCTTGGACGCCAAGGTCGAAGCGCTCGTCGAGCCGATCACGCGGCAGGCAGAGGCGGTCGCTGATCCGGCGTTGTCGCCATCGACGCCGGGGGAGGGCTTGCTGTTCGGCTACCCCGGGTCGTATTGGCTGGAGTTGCGCGAATACGACCCGGTCGCGACCGCCGCGACGCTGGACGTGCCGATGTTTCTCGCGCAAGGCGGCCGGGATTACCAGGTCACCGTCGAAGACGACCTGGCGCGGTGGCGGAACGGGCTGGCCGGGCGGCCGGCGGTTCGCGTCTATCCGGCGGACGACCATCTTTTCTTTCCCGGCACCGGTCCGTCCACTCCGGACAGTTACCGGAAACCGCAGCACGTCGACCTGGCGGTCGTGGCCGACCTCGCGGAGTGGCTGACGAAACAGCGGTGATCGGGGCCCGCTGAGCACGAGCCCCGATCACCGTCGTCACTGCTGCCTGAACCGCTTTCTCCGGCTCGCCACCAGGAATGCCGTGCCTCCGGCGACGAGAGCCGCGCCGATGATCAGCAAGATCGGCAGCAGCGGGATCCCGGTCGAGGCCAGCGAATCCGTGTCCGTCGCGCCCGGAGCGGGCGGATGGGCGACCGGGGGAACCGGGGCCGGGCTCGTCGCCGGGGGCGCGGACGACGGGGGCGGACCGGGCGGCGCCGGAAGATAGACGCCGGCGTCGATGGTGTGGTCGACGCCGCCCGCCTCGGCGGGAGCGGTCACCGGCGCGTAGCCGTTGCAGAGCCGCCCGGTCTTGGGCAGCGCGACGTTCGAATCGTGCGCCCGGTCCGGCCCGGCGACCGGGAGCGTGAACCGCAGATCGGCCGCCGGAGGAGTTCCGGGCACGTTGTCCGTGGCCGCGGTGCAGACGTCGAACTGCACGGTGTACTTCTCGCCCGGCTTCAGCTGGTACTCCGCGCCGACGCCGCCGAAGTAGTACTCGCCCGCCTTGTCGGTCTGCGTGGTGGCGACCTTCTTGCCGTCGGTGTCGAGCAGGGTGACGGTCGCCTTGGCGAGCGGGACCTCGTCGGTGCGGTTCGGGTCTTGGACGCCGTTGTGGTCGCCGTCGAACCACACGAGGTTGCCGATCTGGATCGGCGCGTTCGCCGCCTGGTAGGCGATGTCGCCGAGCCCGCCCGCCTTGCCGAAGCTGTTGGCCGGGCCCACGAACGCGTAGCCGTGCTTCGGGTTGTCCTGCCCCGGCCCGATGCCGGTGTCGACGTCGTAATAGCCGACTCCGTCCGAGCTGACGTGCTGCGCGGGGTCCATCTGGGTGCTGATCACCCACTGCTGCTGCGGGATGTAGGCGACCGAACCCTGCGCGGACTCCTGGTGCACGCCGTTGCCGGAGCGGGTCGGATCGTAGAAGTCGCCGGGGAAGTACTCGACGACGCCGGGCAGCTGGTTGCCGTTCGTCCCGGGCTTGCCGTGGTTCGGGCAGACGCCGGTGCCCTCCCAGTCGTATCCGCCGGAGGGAGACGCGCACGCCATGGTGATGTCACCGCCGGACATGCCGGTCCGGACCGTGTCGTCGGTGGGGCGCGGGTCCATGCCGGAGCCGAAGACGTCCATGAACCGGTCTCGGAAGCCGAGGATCATCGAACCGTCGCGGGTGAACGCGAGGCTCGCGAGTTCCGGCTGCGGGTTGATCCCCGCGCCTGTCGTGATGAACTTGTCCCATGAAGAGAACGAGGTGTCCCACGGGTTCCAGTGGTCCATGCTCTCGTCCGGGTGCTGGGCAGTGATCACGTAGCCGCGGAGATAGTCGAGTCCGTGCGTGAGCACGGGGGTGAACTTCGCGCCGTCGTAGGTGTAGACCACGGTCTTCAAGTCCTCGCGCCGCTTCGTGCTTTCGGCCGAGCAGACGCCGCCGACGTACAGTTTCGCGTCGTGCGCGGCGACCGCGAACGGCCGCCAGTCGTTGGGCACGGCACAATCCGGATCCGGGATGGGGACGGTCTTGCCGGGTTTCGCGGTGGCTCCGGTCGCGTCGAAACTGACGAGGCTCCGATTGACGAGATTCACCGCGTACAGCGTCTTGCCGTCCTCGGTGAGGGCGATCCCGCCGAGGCTTTCCTTCCCTGGGACGTCCACGAAATGCTGGTCCTTGCGCATGTCCACAGCCCCGTGTGCGGTGATCTCGGCGCCCGGCACCTTCGCGAACAGCTGGGGAGCGCCGCCGCCGAGGGGCGTCGTGTAAATCGCGCCGCCGCCTTCGGGACCGTAAGTGGTGAAGCGTTTCGCGAACGCCGACTGGAAAATGCGGTCGCGGTATTTGTCGTACGCCAATCCCCACGTGGTGCCGACCTGTGCCTGCGTGTTCAGCACTGTCGGGCAGGCCGAGTCGGCCGGGCAGGTGCCGCGGAGCTTGCGGTCGAACGCGACCAGCGCGCGGCTGTTCGGATCGGGCGCGCTGCCGTCGGTGTTGACCGCCGGGTTTTGCACCGGCACGTAATAGCGGGCGTCGGGCGGCGTGTGGTCGGCCGGGTTCCAGACTCCGGTGATCACCGAAACGTCCTTGCCCTCCCGCAGATCCACGAAAGTCGTGAAACTGTCGAAGTGGTTTTTCTCCGTCGATGCGGGCGCCGCCTGCAAATACGCGCGATACGGATCGGGAACCGAGACGTCGACGCGATAGCGGCCGCCGGACAGCGGTGCGGCCGGGGTCACCACGACCTTGCCCGCGGCGTCCGTCCGGCCGCGCACCTGGTGCCCGGTGGAGTCGGTGACCAGCACCGACATGCCCGGCTGCGGGGTGTCCATCGCGGCGTTGATGATCCCGGTGCCGAAGAAATCGCGGAGCACTTGGACGGTCAGAACGCCGTCCTCGGCGGCCCCGGCGGTACCGGTGGAGACCGTCATCGCGCTGGCGCCCAGCAATAGGGCGACGGCGGCTGCGCGGGCCAGCCTGAATCTGCCACTCGTTCTTCTGCCACCTCGGGTCATGACTGCGGGATCTCCGTTCTCTGCGCGGAATATTCGCGCGGCGTGCCGCAAAGCTGTAACAGTGAAGCAGAAAACGGTCTGGCCGGGTACGGCACCGGGATAAGTGGACCGGGTGAATCGAAAACCCTGCTACGGTCACTCGCTGTGCTTGTCAAACGGATCGCGCGCCGCTGGGCTGCCGTCGCCGCGGCGGCGGCAGTCGCGCTCGGCGCGGGAATATTCTGTTACGTGGACGCCGGTTCCGCCGATTCCGGCCCGCGCGCGGTCACCGCGGACGAGGCGAGCAGGCTCGCGATCGCGCGATTCCGCAATTACCAGAAGAAAGGCCGCGCGGTGACGATCAGTGTGCCCGGCGCGGCGGGCGAACTCGTGATCACCGGTTCGGCCGATTACCGCGCCAAGGCCGGTTACGGAGTGCTGAACGGCAAGGGGCGCAACGACTCCGGCAATGGTCTGATCCGGTGGACCGCCGGCCGGGTCGAACTGCACCCGCTGCCTGCCGTCCCCGGTCTGCCCCCGGCGGACCCGCCCGCGGACGGCTGGTTCGGCCGCCCGCTCGATCCGGCCGCGGGCGCTCTGGACCGGGCGCTGGCCATTCTGCTCGGACTCGGCAGCGACCGGCCGGACAACGCGCAATTGCTGCCGCAGAACGGCGCCGAATGGGTAGCGGCCGATCAGGTGAACGGGCACCCGGTCGACGTTTTCACCGGCCCGGATTCGCGGGAACGGCCCGGCAGCGCGGAATCCGTCCGGTACTGGCTCGACGCGGACGGCCTCATGTACCGGGTGCAAACCGCGATCCCGGGGGAAAGGAATCCGGTCGTCATTTCTTTCGACACGCACGAATTCACCGCGGTACCGCCTGGTCGCTGACGTTTCCTCCGGCTGTGCTGGTCACAATCCGGTCTGCCTCGCTCGCGCGGCCGGGTGTCCGGATTTCGCGCTGCCCGGAAGCTTCGGGCCGCGGTTCGGTGGGCGTCATCGTCCGGGAATCGCGGCGCTGCGGTTGTTTTCCTCAGGCCGCGGCCACTGAAGCCCGGTCCGCCAGGAAGGACGCGGCCGGTGCCTGGATCTTCGCGACGTCCGGAAACTCCGGCACGGCCGGGACGGCGGTAGGCCCGGCCGTCCGCGCGTTCGGGAACTGCGGTTGCAGCGGCGGTGCCGCTACTTCGGTGAACGGAATTCCCGCAGGCGGTTTCGCCCGGGTCCACACTCCCGACGGCGAGACGCCGCCCGCCGCGGGACACGCGGCGCTCGTCGGCAATCCCTCCGGAATCGTGTGCAATGCCCCGGAATCGAGACAGTTTCCGCTGCCCTTGGCCGTTCCGGGGAACGTCCAGCCGACGTCGACGCCGTTCGCCGCGAAGACGTCGCCGGTGATCTGGTTGCCGTTCGCGGGCACGTCCTGGGTCGCGGTGAGCACGAGCCCGGCGTTGGCGTTCCCGGCGATCCGGTTGCGCAGCACCTGGTTGCCGCTGCCGCCGTCGATGCCGATCCCGATGCCCCAGCCGCCGTCGGCCTGCTCCGGCGTGGCGGCCTGCCCGTTGGCCGCGACGAGATTGCCGGCAAGCACGGAATCCCGCTGCGGCAGCAGCTTCTCCTGATGGTCGGAGTTGGAGGTGAGCCCGACCCGGTTTCCGCTGAACCGGTTCCCGGCGACGTACATTTCGCCGCTGGCGTTCGTGCCCTCGTAGCCGACCGCGTTGAGTTCCGCGACGTTGCCCCGCACGACCGTCCGGCACGGTTTGCACTGGCCGACGTAGATCCCGGAATCAGCGCCGCCGGACGCGTAAGACTGCTCGATCACGCCGTTCTGCGCGGAAAACGCATAGATTCCGTAGAGGCCGTTGCGAGTCGCGGTGACGTGCGAAACCAGGAACGAACTGAGGAAACGGATCGGCTCGTCACCCGTGTCGTAGCCGCCCCCGCGCCCCGGCAGCCCGTCGGCGGCCTTGACCGAACCGGTGACGAGCACGCCGTTCTGCGTGTGGTTCCGGACGGTCAGGTTCTCCACCGCGACCCCCGGCGCGGACACGACGACCCCGTTGTCCCGCTTCAGCTGCCCGTCGAGCACCACGCCTTCCCGCACTTCGCCGCGCAGCGTGACCCGCGGCGTCGTGATCTTCACCGTTTCGTGGTACTCGCCGGGCGCGACGAGCACGAGATCTCCCGCCTGGGCCAGGGAAACGGCGGCGGAGACGGTGGGCGCGTCGGCGGGAACGCGGATCGTCACGCCCGCCCCGTCCGGCCGGTGGCCTTCAGCGGAGGAAGAACCGCACCCGCTGGCCAGTGCGACGGACAGCCCCAGGATCGCCACCACGGCGGGAAAACGCATGCGCCCAGTCTTGCACGAGGGCCGGATCCCGTTGGGGTGATTGTCGCTGGGGAGGCGGTCGTGCGCTTGGTTGGTATGGAGGTGCGGGATTCCGCGGTTCGCCGGGGCTCGGGTTCGCCGGGGCTGCTGGGCGTGGCCGGTGGCTGGCGCTTGGTGGTGTCGCGGCTGGTCAGGCTGCGACGCGTGGATTTTGTTGGCTGGCAAGCCCGATGAGGGGCCACCGGTCGAGCACCTGGTCGCGCGGGGACGCATCCCGGCTCGTCTGGCTGCGAGGCGCGAGTTCGCTGGGTATTGGCTGGCAGAACCCCCTGAGGACGACCGCTGATCGAGTGCTTGGTCGGGCGCTGTACTGCCCGATCGGCCTAGCGCCGCCGCCGGGTCACACGGTTCGCTAAGTGCCGTCCTGCCGGAGCAGCACAGGGATGCCGGAGTCCTCGCACCTCCACGTCGTCAGTAGACGGAGCGCGCAGCGGGGGAGGGCGGATGCCTCCGGCCACCACCACCGACCCGACACCCGCCACGAGTCCCGCCGAGCCGAATTCGCCTGGCGGACCGGAATCTGTCACGCTGCCCGTCGTGAATTCCGCTGAGCGCCGCCCCTCCCGCCGCGCTTTTCTCGGGGCGGCGATGACCGCCGGGCTCGCCGCCGGTTGCCACGCGCCCTCCGCGCCCGACCCCGCCGAAGCCCGGCCCGCCGCAGTCCCGCCCACCGGCGTCCGCCAAGCCGGGATCACCCTGCCGCAGCAACCGCAACCGCACCTGCTGATCGTCACCGCAGACATTTCCGTTGCCCCAGGCCCGATTCTCGCCGAATTAGGCCGTCGCATCCTGACGTTGACCGCTGGCACCGACAGCGGTCTGCTGGGCTTGCCCGCAGGCGACCTGACCGTGACTGTCGGCGTCGGCCCGCGACTGGTCCGGGAACGGGACCCGGGACTTCCCGGCGCGAAGGATCTCCCGCCGGCCGCCCGCGAGGCGATCGCTCCGTCCGACCGCGGCGGCGATCTGCTGCTTCAGCTCTGCGCGAGCGACCCGCTCGTCCCGCCCGTCGCCGCGGCCGCGCTGCTGGCTCAGCCCGGCGTGCACGAGCGCTGGCGGCAGTCCGGCGGACGCGGGCCGCACGTCCCGGTGTCGGAAGGGCTGACCGCGCCGCGGAACGTCTTGGGCTTCGTCGACGGCATCATCGGCCCGCGCACTCCCGCCGAGCAGCAACGGGACCTGTGGCTCGCCGGCCCGGCTCCGGTGGCGGGCGGCACGATCGCCGTCGTCCGGCGGATGGCGCTGGACGTCGCACGGTTCGCTGCCTTGCCCGCGGCGGCGCAGGAAGCAGTCTTCGGCCGCCGAAGAGACACCGGGATCCCGCTGTCCGGCGGCATGATCGCCGACGGCCCGGATCTGGGCGCGAAAACCCCGGACGGCCGCTACCTCGTCCCCGCCGACGCGCACATCCGCCGCGCCCACGCGAATGTCGTGGGGGCGGGGCTGATGCTGCGCCGCAGCTACAGCATGGACACGCCGGCGCCGGGACTTCTCTTCGTGAGCTTCCAGAACGATCTGCACACTTTCACCGCGACCTTGGCGAGCATGGAGACGGCGGACGCGCTGCTGCCGTTCACGACCACCACCGCGAGCGGGACCTTCCTGATCCTCCCCGGCTTCGACGAGCGTCGGCCGCTGGGGTCGACCTTGTTCCCCTTGTGAGGACGAAAAGCTGACCTGCGACGCAGCCCAGGCTGACGGAAAAGGCTCTGCCGCAACGCCTACGTCGAGCGAGGAAGTTCCTTAGGATGAGGCAGATGAGGGGAAAGATCGCTTTCGACGCACATCTGCGGCGGACAAGTTCGGCGGAGCACTTGCCCTGGCTGGCCAGGACGGTGACCTTGCTGCGGGTAGGTGCGGACGGCGTGGCCGCCCAGGCCAAGACGGAGTCGGAAAAACGGGCGATGCTCGGTTCTGCCACGGGGGAGGAGCTGCTGGTCGTGGCGTGGCCCGGCGAATGGAGCCAGGACCTGTTCGTCGTCGACGACCTGCCGGCGGCGAGGCTTGCGGTCGGCCTCCCGCGCCGCGGGGTCGTGCCTGCGGAGCCAGCGGGCGAGCACTTCACGTCCGGCTTGCGCCGAGAATGGTCGGCGGCCGAATCCCGTGACCTGTGGACCCGCCTCGCCGACTTGCCGGATCTGCCGGCAGAGGGAAAGCGGCAACTCGTCGACAAGGCAGCGCGGCGGGTGTCGGCCCGGGGAGTCAAACCGCTGTTCGCCCGGAAGGACCTTGATCGCGAGGATCGGCTGCGGCTGCTCGCCGGCGTGGGGTCGTGGGAGGCGGCGGACCTGGCCGCCGACGATTGCTGCACCGATGAGGAAGCGCTCGAATTGCTGAGCAGGTTTCCCGCCAATGCCAGCGTTCTCGCAGCCGTGTTGCGGCGGGAAAGCGCCGCGCAAACGGCTATGCGCAAGGTCTCTGCGCTTTCCGGCGAAGACGCTGCAAAGCTTTGGTGGGAGGCCAAGGACTGGTCCGCCGAGGCGAGAGTACAACTCGCCTCAAGCGTCCTCGACGCAGTGCTCCGTTCGCAGCCCCCGAAGCAGCCGGCTGCAATGCCGGAACGGTACAACCGGCATGACCCGGAGACCTTGCTCAAGAGCCTGCTCGACGAGCTGCCGTCCAGCCGCCGCGAGGAACTGCTGTCCCATCCCGTGCACGGTCCCCGTATCCAGCGCGCGTTCCTCGCCTCGGACAAACTCGCCGATGCCGAACTGCTTGCCTGCTTGCCGGAATTGAAGGCAGCGGGGGCAGCCGACCTCATCGGGTACCTGAAGCGGTTTCCTCAGCTCGTCCGGCTGGCCCGAGACGAAACAGGGGACGCAGTCGCCAGACTGGTCGCGGATGGATGGGATCCCGTACAAGCCGCCCGAATCGGCGAGTGGGCTGATCTCGCCGCCGTCGCTCGCGCGGCCACCACGTCCGGCTGCGTCGACGCGTTAGTGCGTGCTGCGTCTGTCGAGGGCCGGCCCGGACCCCAGATCGCCTACTACCGGTTCGTCGACTCGATCGCGGGAAACCGGGCGGCGTCGCCGTCGCAGATCCGGGACCTGCTTGAGCACCTGCCGGACGAACACATCCGCGACATCGAGGATCAGCTTCCCGCTCGCAGCCGCACGCGCCGCGTGTGCGCCGAAATCCTCGCGGCGCGGCAGCCGCGGGCCGTGTCGTCGGTCAGGCCTGAACCTGCCGCTGAGAGCTTGCCGACGGACGAGGAACTTTCGGAGGCGGCAGACCCGGCAGCAGTGCTTGCCGAACTGCTTCGCGACCGAAGCCGACACCGGGACGCGGTCGTCGCCCACGTTCTCGGTTCTGCCTATATGACCGACGACCTCGCTTGGCGCCTGCCGGTGCGCGACATCGAGCGTCATCCCGTCTACGGGCCGCGGCTCGCGGCGAGAGTCGCGGAGATCTGCGGGGATTCGCCGAGCCGGTGGCAAGCATTCGCCGCGGCGTGGGGAGAGCCGACGCAACTCATGGCCTCGACATTGTTCAAGCGCATACAGGTGTAGCGGTCGCGTAGGCCAGTGCCCCGGAAGGTGCGCGGCAGGTTCGGAGACCGCTCTGGATGCGAACTGCCCGGGAATGACGGAAGCCCTGCCTCTCCGAAGAGAAGCAGGGCTTCCGACCTGTGAACCAAGCTGGTGCGCGATACTGGGATTGAACCAGTGACCTCTTCCGTGTCAGGGAAGCGCTCTCCCGCTGAGCTAATCGCGCGAGGTGGAGACGGGATTCGAACCCGTGTACACGGCTTTGCAGGCCGTTGCCTCGCCTCTCGGCCACTCCACCGCATGGGGCTTGAGCCCTCCGAGCGGACGACGGGATTCGAACCCGCGACCCTCACCTTGGCAAGGTGATGCGCTACCAGCTGCGCTACGTCCGCACTTCCCCGGGTCCGAGGCGGTGCCGGTATTCCGGTCCGCACCCCGTCGCCGTGGTGTGAAAGAACCATATCCGACCCCGGCGACCGTCTCGTCACCGGGGGGTTGTTGGCCCGCGTGCGGGCCGGTGATCAGGCCAGATCGTTCGGGATCAGGTGGGTGAGCGCGTCGTCGACGTCGACCCACAGGTGCTCGTTGCCCGGCAGCACGACGTCGTACGTGCGGTCCAGGAAATCGGCCAGCTCCTGCGCCGACGCCTCGAACATGGCGTGCCCGGACGGCGAGTTCAGCTCGATCAGGACCGACTCCGGGTCCTCCACCGAAGGCCGGATGCGGACGTCCCCGTCGCCCGCGTCGGCGAGCAGGCCGTCGGCGAGCAGGTCGCGCGCGTAGACCCATTCGACCCAGCCGGCCCGCCCGGTGCGGAAGGCGGCGACGACGGCATAGGGGTCGCGGGTGTCGTAGCGCAGCTCCACCTTCACCGGAACCGCCGGGGTCCGCGGCGCCAGCAGGTCGAAGACCGCCGTCGAGCGGAGCGTCACGTGATCGTTGCGCATCGTCCTACCCTTCGTCTCCCTTCCCGGCCCGGACGACCGAGGACAACGGTGAGACGCACCAGGAGCCCGGATCCGTCGCGAGTGCGCTCGAGATCACCCGTTCGAGACCGTCTGCCCCGAGGTCCGTCCGGTCCGTCGCCGTCCGTGCCGCGCAGCCTTCAGCGGGCGCCCGGTGGGGAGCCACCAGTACATCTTGCGCGGTTCGGCCGCTGTGCGATAGCACCGTCGCACGGATGTCGCGGACGGCCGCACGCGCCCCCGCCCGCGCAGGGCCTTGGCTAGCTCGGGGTTGTTCGGAACGTATTCGCAGGCAGACGCGCTGTAGTCGGATCAAACCACCCGTTTGCAGGCCCCCGAAAGTTGTGCGGTAGGCTGGTTCCGCACCGCGAGCGGGCGATTAGCTCAGCGGGAGAGCGCTTCGTTCACACCGAAGAGGTCACTGGTTCGATCCCAGTATCGCCCACCATCTCCGCCCGAAGGCCCGTCAGCGATTCTCGCCGGCGGGCCTTCGGCGTAGCCAGGGCCCGGCCCGCCGGTGTCCTCCCGGAGGGCGCCCGGGCCGAGGGCTACTCGGCGCCGCCCGCCGCGGGACCTGTCCCCGCCGCGCAGCACGCCCGCAGCCGAGGACCGGCCTGGTCCGCCTTCCGCAGATGCTCCCGGATCCGCTCGATGTCGGCCAGGTCCTTGGGACGCCGCAATTCGAGCTTGTAGTCGAGGACGTCGCGCAGGCGGGCGAACCGGAGGCCGCCGACGACCTCCGCGTTCTCGATCAGGTCGTCGGAATCCCACCGGTTCGTGATCCATCTTTCGGAGAACTGGACGCGACCGCCGCACAGCTGCCAGACGGGGTCTCCGCTGTAGGCGCCGACCCCGGGCGTCCCGGTTCGCCGCGCCCAGGCCATCACGTCGCCCCTGGCGACCACGTCGAGATCGCGGACAGCCGTGCGCAACCCGTGGACCAGCAGCGGAGCACTGCCGAAGACGACGAACTGGCCGGGGTCGAGGTCCAATGCGAGCAGTTCGCGGATGAACCCGTTGTCGGCGATCTGATTCCTGCCGGTCGTGGCGGCCACAGCTAGTCCTTGTCGTCCGGTCGAGATGACGTTCCCCGGCCGATCAGCCCCCGCATCGCGAGGATGATCTTGGCGCGCTCCGCCGGCCTGCTGTTCTTGATCGCCGCCCGGAACATCATCAGCTTGACGACCTGGCGCACGATCAAACCTGCCGTCAGGGCAATAAGAATCCACGCGTTCGAGGTGTGTTCGAAGAGGGACGCCACGGCGGGTCACCACGACGAGGCGGGTTTGCCGTCGGCTATTCGCCGAAGCGCGTCGACGTCGGTCACCCGGATCTGGAACCGCCTCGTGTCGATCAGGCCGATTCCCTTGAAGACGCGGACGATCTTCTTGGCCGCCTCGAGCGAAGAACCGGTCAGCGAAGCCAGGTCCTTCTGGCTCAGGCGCACGGTCGGAGTGCCGTCGACGATCTCGCAGATGCCGTTCCCGATCAGGTCGGTGAGCGCCTTCGCGATGCGTCTTTCGGTGGCCAGGTCGGAATCCGAGATCTTGCGCGTCGCTTGCGCGAGCCGTTTGCGGACCGCGGTGTGCAGCGCCCGCTCCGCGCCGCGGTGCTGGTCGAGGAACGTCTTCAGCTCGGCCGCCGGAACGTGCAGCACCTCGACGTCGCCCCACGCGATCACGGTGGCCGAGCGCGGCTCGTCGTCGAGCACGCCGAGTTCGCCGACCGTTTCCCTCGGGCCGCGAAACGCCACGATGCGGGGCGGCTGCCCGGCGATGACCTTGACGTGGCCTTTCTTGATCAGCAGAAGGAAATCGCTGGCTTCCCCCTCGCGCATGAAGACGTGGCCGTCTTCGCGGCGCAAGGTGCTCCCCACGCCTTCGAGCGTGGCGATGTCCTCCTCGCTGAGGAGCCAGTTGCTCTCGTCAAGATGCACCATGTCCACCCCTGAGAGTGTACAAATACCCTCTGGTGAGCACAATGGTGTCCGTTGGGTTCTCTGTCGGCGTCGTGCGGGGGCGGTCGCGGCTCAACGAGCGGCGACCGCCCCCGTCGACGGGTCAGGAGCCTCCCCGCGAAATCCGGCACTGCCCGTCCTCGCAGGTCCGCTCCAGCCGTCCCCGGGAGAGGGTCTGCACCAGCCCGATCGCCCAGCAGGTCGGACATCCGCGCAGCGCCAGGACGCCCGCGGGCAGGAACAGCAGGCTCGCCCAGCCGACGACCGGGGCCAGCGCGATCGACGCGGCGATCAGGCCGAATCCGACGGCTCCGCGCGCCAGATGGACCGGCAGGGACTTGCTGGCGAACGACGGCCGGCTGCTCATCGGCTTTCCTCCGGAAGATCCAGGCCGGCGCGGACCGCGGCGCGGGCGCGGTGCAGCCGCGACTTCATCGCCGCGGTGCTCAGTCCCAGCGTTGCGGCGACGGTCTTGCCCGGCAGACCTTGAATGTCGCGCATGATCAGCACCCCGCGCTGATCCTCGGGCAGCGCCGCGATGGCGGCGGACAGGCGTTCGACCTCCAGCCTGCTCAGCACGTCGTCCTCGGCGGACGGGCCCGCTGCTTCCGGGAGCGGTTCGTCGCGCTGCACCAGGGCCCGGGCCCGGCGCAGGCATTCGTTGCGCACGATGCGGAACATCCACGACGCGAGCGCGGCGGTCGCCCGCAGCGTTCCGATTTTGCGGAACAGGACGATCATCGCCTCCTGGGCCGCGTCTTCGGCGTCCTGGCTGCTCGCGCACAACGAGAACGCGAACCGCCGGACGTGCGGGTAGGCGCCCGAGACCAGCACGGCGATCGACGCCTCGTCGCCGCGCTGCGCCGCCAGGACGAGCTGGTCGGCAGGCCAGGAGTCAGCCACGCTTCGACCTGCCGCGCGCTCGCAGGAACACCACGCAGCCGCACACCAGAACCGCCACGACCACCACCGCGACAATGACCAGGGTCATCGAACCTCCTTCGACGCGTCGGCCCTTGTGGCCGCACGTCCATAAGAGCGACCGGCCCGGCGAAAGGATTCAGCCCGCGCCGCGCGAAGCCGGCGGCCGCGGGCTGTGCTAACTTAGCTGTGCGCCCCGTATGGGCCTATGCATGGAGGTAGCGGCTAACCAGCCAGCACAGAGATCGGGCTCTCCGTCTCTCGCAGTTTCGCGTATCCGTCAGCCGGATCGCTGCGCCATGCTTGTGCCTGCGGGGTCTTTTCGCGTCCTTTCCTGTGCTCGACGCCTCCTTTCCGGAAAACCGAAAGGAATTGTGTGAGCAACGATTTTCACCGCCGGCTCATCGCCGAGTTCCGCGCGAACCGAGGCGAACTGGGCGGCATGTTCGAAGGCTGGTCGCTGGCAGTGCTGACGACGACCGGCGCGAGGACCGGCCTGGACCGGGAGGTCCTGCTGGGCTACCTGGAGATCGACGGCGACGGCGTGGTCGTCGCGTCGGCGAACGGCGCGGACCGCGATCCCGCCTGGTACCACAACATCCGGCGGAATCCGATCGTGACCGTCGAGACCCGCGACGGCACTTATCGCGCGATCGCCGCCCTTCCGCGAGGACAGGCGTACGAGAAGCTTTTCGCGCGAGTTGTCGCCGAGGCTCCGGGCTATGGCGATTACCAGGCGAAGACGACCCGGGAAATCCCGGTGGTCGTCTTGCACCGGATCGAACCGCGGCCAGGCGAAGAACGCGTCAAAGGCATGGGCGACTGGCTCGTCGAAGTGCACCAATGGCTCCGCGGCGAGTTGCGGACGCTGCGCGAGCAGGCGGACCGTGTGGCCGAAGGCAGCGCGACCGCGATCGTCCGGCCGAAACCGGACTTGGCTCAGCAGATGCGCACTCACTGCCTCAGTTTTTGCACCGCGCTGCGCCGCCACCACGTCGGAGAGGATTCGGCGGTGTTCCCCGCGCTGGCCGAGCAGTTCCCGGCGCTCGCCCCGGCCATCGCGCAGCTCGCCGGGGAGCATCGGACGGTGGCGCGGCTGCAGGACTCGATCCAGGAACTGGTCGACAGCTTCGTCCCGGGCGAATCGGACCCGGCGAGGCTGCGGGCCGAACTGGAACGGCTCGCCGGAGAGCTGGAGGCGCACTTCGACTTCGAGGAGCAAACGGTGGTGACCGCGCTCAACGCGACGGCCGCGGCGCCGCCGATAGCTTGAGACCCGCGGTGGGCAGCGCTTTTCGAGTGTCCAGTGTGGACTGGGGGCGGTGGTGCGGGCAGATTCCGGGCTAGTCCGGGAGAAATGTGCGACGGGGTTCCGGCGGCGGGCGGACGGTGGTTCAGACCACCCGAACGGCCGAAGACCGGACAGTCCGCGCATTCCGCCGCCGATCGCGCTGCGCGCCAGGGAAATCGGCGGATCGGCGGAGGACTTCCGCCCGAACGGCGGCGGGGGAGGGCCCGCTGACCCGCCCGGGGGAGCTGATTCGGCTGCGGGTCCGCTGGGCCGTTCGGTGTAGGTAGTGGGAAACTTGACTACTGCGGGTAGTTCCGGTTGCCGAGTCAGCGTGACCCATCGTGACATTCCCGTTATCTTTCCGGTGCTTCTTGACCGGGAAGACTCGCAGGCTGTGGCTGGGAAATCTCTGTAACACCGCTCACTGACCACCCGATACCTTGGCGAGTATCACACCTTCGGCGACGAGAAGCCGGACCGCTCGATGATCACTGATTGTGATCGCCGGTCCTGACTCAGCGTGCCGGTGGCGATCAGGTCCGAGGAGCTTGCGTAGCGCGGGAGGACTGATGGAAGAACCGGTGCGGCCCTGGCCCGCGGACGGCGTTTCGCTGCCGCGGGTCGACCTTCGGGCGGTCCCCGCACGGCCGGTCGACGTAGCGGCCCCGCCGCCCGGGCGTGCCGCCGAAGACGGGCTCGACCCGGCCGTGGTGTGCCCGGCGGAGGGAGATCCGCCGAAAACGCACGCCGCGGAATGGGAGAAACGGTACCGCAGGACGGTGATCGCTTCGGATCTCGTCGCGGCCTGCGTGGTGATCGCGATCAGCGCGTTCGTCATCGACCGGCTCGCCCCGCACGACATGCACGCGTTCGGCACCGCGTTCGCGATCCTCTGCGCCCTTCCGGTCAGCCGGGCGTGGAGCGCGCGGGTGCTGGGGGAGGGTCCCGAGGAGTACCGCACGCTGGGCCGCGCGCTGATCACCTCGGCGGTGCTGGTCGCGTTCGGCGGCTTGTTGTTCGGCGCGCTCGAAGTCCAGCCCTGGGTCTTTTTCGTGGTGCCCGCCGTCGCTTTGGTGCTCTTCCCGCAGCGATACGTGCTCCGGCAGGTTCTGCACCGGAAACGGCGGCGCGGCCTGTGCCTGCTGCCGGTGATGGCGGCGGGCAGCGCGGAAACCGTCGCCGACCTGATCAAGCGGACCCGGACCGAAGCGCACGTCGGATGGCGGGTCGAGGCGGTCTGCACGTCCACCGGCACCGGGGAGATCGAAGGGGTGCCGGTCGTCGGGCGGCTCGAGGAGCTTTCCCGCCACGTGCGCCGCGGCGGGTACCGGGTCGTCGCCATCACGGCCGACCAGTACTGGAATCCGGAGCGGTTGCAGCGGCTCGCCTGGGATCTCGAAGGCACGTCGTCGGAAATGGTCGTCGCGCCGATGCTGATGGAGGTCGCCGGGCCCCGGCTGAACGTCAGCGGAGTGCTGGGCATGCCGCTGCTCCGGGTGACCGCGCCCGCGTTCAGCGGCGGGCGGCGGCTGGTGAAAGAGGTCGTCGACCGGTGCGGTGCGGCGTTGCTGCTCGCGCTGTTTTCGCCGGTGCTGCTGGCGATCGCGGCGGCGGTGAAGGCGGGCGACCGGGGCCCGGTGATCTACCGGCAGCGGCGCATCGGCAAGGACGGCGAAGCCTTCACGATGCTCAAATTCCGCACCATGGTCGTGAACGCGCATCTGATCCGCCGCGGCCTGGAGACGGCGAACGAAGGCGCCGGGCCGCTGTTCAAAATGAAGAAGGACCCTCGGGTGACGAAGGTCGGCGGGCTGCTGCGCCGGTATTCGCTCGACGAGCTGCCGCAGCTGTTCAACGTCGTCGCCGGGCGGATGTCGCTGGTCGGGCCCCGGCCGCCGCTGCCGGAGGAGACGGCGACCTACGCTCCGGCCGCGCGCCGCAGGCTGCTGGTGAAGCCCGGGCTGACCGGGCTGTGGCAGGTGAGCGGGCGCAGCGATCTTTCGTGGGAGGAGAGCATCCGGCTCGACCTGCGCTACGTGGAGGACTGGTCGCTGGCGCTGGACCTGGTGATCCTCTGGAAGACCTTCCGGGCCGTGCTCGCCGGGCAGGGCGCCTACTGACCTGCGGGGGACCAGTTGACGGCGGCCGCCGGGCCCAGGAGG
>NZ_JBSHAM010000047.1:0-70687 GCF_053611505.1 Amycolatopsis sp. NPDC054798
CTTCGGTGTTCGGCGGCGGCTTCTGGGACCTCATCCCGTTCACCATGCAGATGGCCATGGTCGCCATCGGCGGGTACGTCGTCGCCACCGCCGGTCCCGTCCGGCGCGCGATCACCAGGCTTGCCCGGGTTCCCGCCAACCCCCGCGCGGCCATCGCCATGGTCGCCGCGGTCAGTCTCCTGTCGGCACTGCTGAACTGGGGCTTCAGCCTGATCTTCAGTGCGCTGCTGGTCCGGCGGCTCGCCGAGCGGACCGAACTGCGGATGGACTACCGCGCCGCGTCCGCCGCCGCCTATCTCGGCCTCGGCGGGAGCTGGGCGCTGGGCCTCAGCTCCTCGGCCGCGCAACTGCAGGCCAACCCGGCCAGCATCCCGAAGTCGCTGCTCCCGATCACCGGCGTGCTCCCGTTCCGCGAGACGATCTTCACCTGGCAATCCCTTGCCTTCGCCGCGGTCATCGTCGTCGTCTGCGTCACCGTCGCGTTCCTGTCCGCACCACGCGCCGGAGCCGCCCGCACCGCCGCCGACCTCGGCATCGATCCCCGCGACCCCGTCGAAGACGACGTTCCCCGCTCCAGGCCGGGCGAATGGCTCGAGTACAGCCCGCTGCTGACCATCGTCGTCGTCGCTCTCGTCGGCGGGTGGGCAGTCCAGGAATTCGCCGGCAAAGACCCGATCGTCGCCATCTCGGGACTCAACACCTACAACCTGCTGTTCCTCACCCTCGGGCTGCTGCTGCACTGGCGGCCCCGCCGATTCCTCGCCGCGGTGACCAAAGCGGTGCCGGCCACCGGCGGCGTGCTCATCCAATTCCCGTTCTACGCCGGGATCGCGGCCATCATGACCAAGGCCACCGACAGTTCCGGCTCGTCGCTCTCCCACCACCTGGCCTCCCTCTTCACCAGCGCGGGCAACACCACGACGTTCCCGCTCCTGATCTGCGCCTACTCGATCGTCCTCGGCTTCCTCATCCCCTCCGGCGGCGGCAAATGGGTCATCGAAGCGCCCTACGTGATGCAGGCGGCCAATGACGTCCACGTCAATCTGGGCTGGACCGTCCAGATCTACAACGCCGCGGAAGCGCTGCCGAATCTGATCAATCCATTTTGGATGCTCCCGCTTCTCGGCGTGCTGACGCTGAAAGCGCGCGACATCGTCGGCTACACGTTCCTGTACCTCGTCACGCTCCTGCCCATCGTGCTCGGCCTTCTCACCCTGTTGTCGCCGACGCTGCCGTACCACCCGCCGGTCCATTGACCCCCAGGAGAAGCGATCACCATGTCGCTCGACCAGACGTCCGCCGCCCTCTACGAAACGATCGTCGAAAAGAATCCGGCCGAGCCCGAGTTCCATCAGGCCGTTTTCGAGGTCCTCGACGCGATCCAGCCAGCCCTTCGCCGTGATCCGGCGCTGCGCGACGCGGCCATGCTCGAACGGCTTTGCGAACCGGAACGGCAGCTGATGTTCCGTGTCGTCTGGACCGACGACGCGGGCCGAGTGCACGTCAACCGCGGCTACCGAATCGGATTCAACTCGGCGCTGGGGCCTTACAAGGGCGGGCTGCGTTTCCGCCGCGACGTCACGCTCGGCACGGTGAAATTCCTCGCCTTCGAACAGATCTTCAAGAACGCACTCACCGGCCTGGGCATCGGAGCGGGCAAAGGCGGTTCCGACTTCTCCCCGGCCGGCCGCAGCGACACCGAGATCATGCGCTTCTGCCAGGCGTTCATGACCGAACTCCACCGCCACATCGGGTCGGCTACCGACGTCCCGGCCGGCGACATCGGCGTCGGCTCGCGGGAGATCGGCTACCTGTTCGGTCAGTACAAACGCCTCGTGAACCGTTACGACGCAGGCGCGTTGACAGGGAAAGACCCCTTGCTCGGCGGAATTCCCGCGCGCCCCGAGGCCACCGGCTTCGGCACCGTCTATTTCCTGGACGCCATGCTCGCGGCCCGCGGCGAATCCCTCGACGGCCGCACCGCCGTGGTCTCGGGATCCGGCAACGTCGCCATTCACGCGATCGCCAAGCTACGGGAGCTCGGCGCTTTGCCGGCGGTCTGCTCCGATTCCGGCGGCTACGTGCACGACCCGGCCGGCATCGACCTCGACGTCCTGTACGACCTCAAGGTCACCCGCCGCGGACGTCTCTCCGATTACCCCGACCGGGTGCCGTCCGCCCGATTCGTCTCCGGCGGGTCGCCGTGGGACGTCCCCTGCGACGTCGCACTGCCCTGCGCCACCCAGAACGAACTCGACGAGCAGGCCGCCCTGACCCTCGTCAAAAACGACGTCCAAGCGGTCGCCGAAGGAGCCAACATGCCCTGCACCCCAGCCGCGCTCGACGTTTTCCGCGAAGCAGGCGTCCCTGCCGCGCCGGGCAAAGCCGCCAACGCGGGCGGTGTCGCGACCTCCGCCCTCGAAATGCGCCAGAACGCCGCACGCGACCGGTGGACCTTCGACCAGACCGATCACGCCCTTCGCACGATCATGCACGACATCCACCGCACTTGCCTCGCCGCGGCCGAGGACAATGGCGTTCCAGGCGACTACATCGCGGGCGCGAACATCGCGGGGTTTCGCACCGTGGTGGCGGCGATGGACGCCGGGGGATACATCTGACCGATGCTTCTTGCGGAGGGCAGGCAGGTGCGCCTCACGGCGTAGCCGTGAGGCGGCCCGTTCGTGCAGCTGACCGAGGACTCAGCGGCGGCCCCGCGGTGTCACGCGCCGGCCTGAGCCCGGCGTTTCGTCCAGATGTCGTAGGCGACCGCGGCCAGCAGCACGAACCCCTTCACCAGGCTGACGCTTTCGGTGGGCGCCCCCAGCAGCGACATGCCGTTGTTGATCACGCCCATGATCAGTCCGCCGGTGATCGCGCCGACGACTTTCCCGACGCCGCCCTGCACGGCCGCGCCGCCGATGAACGCGGCCGCGATCGCGTCCAGTTCGAACTGGTTGCCCGCGGTCGGACCGGCCTGGTTGAGCCGTCCGGCGACGATGATCCCGGCGACAGCGGCCAGCACGCCCATGTTGACGAAGATCCAGAACGTCACCCGCTTGGCCTTCACGCCGGACAGCGTCGCGGCTTGGAGGTTGCCGCCGATGGCGTAGATGTGGCGGCCGAACACCGCGCGAGTCGTGACGAGCGAGTAGCCGATCACCAGCACGGACAACAGGATCAGGACCCAGGGCAGGTTTTTGTACCTGGCGAGCTGGACGACGACGAACAGCGCGACCGCGCCCCCGGCGGCGAGTTTCAGGACGAACATCGGCAGCGGGTCGATCTCCTGCAGGTAATTCGCGCGGGCCGCGCGCTTGCGCCACTGCATCACCCCAGCTGCCGCCAGAGCGAGCAGGCCGACCAGCAGGCTGACCAGATCCGCGCCGCCGAGCGGGCCGAGCGCGATGTTGCCGAGGTAGCCGCCGGTGAACCCGTTGGACAGGGTGCGGACGGCGTCCGGGAACGGGCCGATGCCCTGGTTGCCGAGCACCGACAGGGTCAGCGCGCGGAACACGAGCATCCCGGCCAGGGTGACGATGAACGCGGGAAGGCCGAAGTAGGCGACCCAATAGCCTTGCCACGCCCCGATCACCGCTCCGGCGGCGACGGTGATCAGCACCGCGAGCGGCCAGGGCACGTGCAGGTTCACCATGAGCACGGCGGAGATCGCACCGGTCACGGCCACCACCGAGCCCACCGACAGGTCGATGTGCCCGGAGATGATCACCAGGATCATGCCGATCGCGAGGATCAGCACGTAGGTGTTCTGCACGATCAGGTTCGAAATGTTCTGCGGCTCCAGCAGCGCGCCGTCGGTGAGGACCGAGAACAGCACGACGATCAGCGCGAACGCGACATAGATCCCGCCTTGGCGGGGGTTGAACGAGATCCGCCGCGGCGCCCGCGCGGCCGGGCCCTCCGGGCGCTCGGGAGCGGCGACGCCCGGCGTCGGGGATGTGGTGGTCATGGTGCGGTCACTCCTGTTCCCTGGGTCATAGCGCGCATGAGGACCTCCTGCGTCGCGTCCGCGCGGGCGACCTCGCCGGTGATCCGGCCGGCGGACAGCGCGTAGATCCGGTCGCACAGCCCGAGCAGTTCGGGCAGTTCCGACGAGATCACCAGCACGGCCTTGCCCTCGTCGGCGAGCCGGTTGACGATCGTGTAGATCTCGTATTTCGCGCCGACGTCGATGCCGCGGGTCGGCTCGTCCAGGATCAGCACGTCCGGATCGGTCAGGATCCACTTGGACAGCACGACTTTCTGCTGGTTCCCGCCGGACAGCTTGCCGGTCGCGCTGAGCACGTCCGGGGCCTTGATGTTCATGCTCCGCCGGAATTCCTCGGCGACGCGGTACTCCCGGTGCTCGTCGACCCATCCGCGCCGGGACAGCAGGCCCAGCGCCGCGCCGGAGATGTTGCGCTTGATGTCCTCGATCAGATTGAGCCCGTAGCGTTTGCGGTCCTCGGTGGCGTAGGCGATGCCGTGCTTGATCGCGTCGCGCACCGACCGCACCCGGATCTCCTCGCCGTTCTTGTAGAGCCGCCCCGAGATGTCCTTGCCGTAGGCGCGGCCGAAAACGCTCATCGCGAGTTCGGTCCGCCCGGCTCCCATCAGCCCGGCCAGCCCGACGATCTCGCCGCGGCGCAACGAAAGGTTCGCCTCGTCGACGACAACGCGCCCGTGCCGGGTCGGGCTGTGCACGGTCCAGTCTTCGATCCGGAAGATCTCCTCCCCGATCTTCGGCTCGTGCGGCGGGAACCGGTTTTCCAGGCTCCGCCCGACCATGCCGGCGATGATCCGGTCCTCGGTCACCGAATCCGACGCCATGTCGAGAGTCTCGATGGTCTGCCCGTCCCGCAGGATGGTCACGCTGTCGGCGATCGCCGCGATCTCGTTGAGCTTGTGCGAGATCAGCACGCACGTGACGCCCTCGTCGCGCAGCCCGCGCAGCAGGTCGAGCAGGTGCGCCGAATCGTCGTCGTTGAGCGCCGCGGTGGGCTCGTCGAGGATCAGCAGCTTGACCTTTTTGGACAGTGCTTTCGCGATCTCGACCAGCTGCTGTTTGCCGACGCCGAGTTCGGACACCGGCGTGACCGGGCTTTCGCGCAGCCCGACCCTCCGCATCAGCTCGGCCGCCTCGTGGTTGGTGCGGTTCCAGTCGATCATGCCGCGGGTGGCGCGCTCGTTGCCGAGGAACATGTTCTCGGCGACCGACAGCTGCGGGCAGAGCGCGAGTTCCTGGTGGATGATCACGATGCCGCGGGCTTCGCTGTCGGAGATGGCGGAGAACGCGCACGGCTCGCCGTCGAAGACGATCTCGCCTTCGTAAGAGCCGTGCGCGTACACGCCCGAGAGCACCTTCATCAACGTCGACTTCCCCGCGCCGTTCTCGCCGCAGATCGCGTGGATCTCGCCGCGAGCGACGGACAGGGCGACCTCCTGCAGCGCCTTGACGCCGGGAAAGGTCTTGGTGATGCCGCGCATCCGGAGGATTTCGTCGGTCATGGCTTCCCTACTTCAGCTGGGCGGCGGTGTAGTAGCCGGAGTCGACGAGCTGCTTGCGGTAGTTGTCCTTGGTCACCACGACCGGCTGCAGCAGGTAGGAGGGCACGACCTTCTTGCCGTTGTCGTAGTCCTTGGTGTTGTTGACCTCCGGCTTGCCGCCCTTGAGCAGGGTGTCGGCCATCGTCACCGTGATCTTGGCGAGGTCGCGGGTGTCCTTGAAGACCGTCGAGTACTGCTCTCCGGCGATGATCGACTTCACCGACGCCACCTCGGCGTCCTGCCCGGTCACGACCGGATACGGCTGGCCTGCCGTGCCGTAGCCGTTGCTCTTCAGCGCCGAGAGGATGCCGATCGACAAACCGTCGTACGGAGACAGCACACCCTGCACCTTCGCGCCGGCGCCGTAGGTCTTGGTGAGCAAGTCCTCCATCCGCTTCTGCGCGGTCGCCGGATCCCACCGCAGGATCGCGGTGACGTTGAACGCGGTCTCCCCGCTCTTCACCACCAGCGTGCCCTTGTCCAGGTACGGCTTCAGCACCGACATCGCGCCGTTGAAGAAGAAGGGCGCGTTGTTGTCGTCAGGCGATCCGCCGAACAGTTCGACGTTGAACGGCCCCTTCGCACCGGCGTCGGACCCGTCCGCCTTCTTCACGCCGAGACCGGTGAGCAGCGAGTTCGCCTGTTCGACGCCGACCTTGAAGTTGTCGAAAGTCGCGTAGTAGCCGACGTTCGGGCTGTTGCGGATCAGCCGGTCGTAAGCGATCACCGGGATCTTCTTGTCCGCGGCCTCCTGCAGCTGGGTGGTCAGCGCGGTGCCGTCGATCGACGCGACCACCAGCAGCTTGGCTCCCTTGGTGATCTGGTTCTCGATCTGGTTCACCTGCGTCGGGATGTCGTTCTCGGCGTACTGCAGGTCGACCTTGTAGCCGAGTTTCTCCAGCGACGACTTGATGTTGTCGCCGTCGTGGATCCACCGTTCCGACGATTTGGTCGGCATCGTGACGCCGACCAGACCGCCTGCCGCCGAACCCCCCGCCGCCGCCTGGTCGCCGGTCTTCACGCTCGACCCGCACGCGGCCAGCGCCACCGCGAGCACGGGCAACGCTGCCCATCGCATGATCTTCATGGTTGCTGCTCCTCTCAGAATCCTTGGGCCAGCCGGTAGTACGCGGCGTTCCAGCGCATCCGGTCCTCGAACGACTCCGGCGCCGTCGCCGGGTCGATCACGAGCAGTTCGACGCCGAGCATCCGGGCGAAGTCGCGCATCACGTCAGTGCCGACGGCCTGGGTCAGCACGGTGTGGTGCGGTCCGCCCGCGGTGATCCACGCCTCCGCGGACGTCGCGAGCGAGGGCGAGGGCTTCCACACCGCACGGGCGACCGGCAAGCGCGGCAACGGCTCGTCCGGCGGAACCACCTCGATCTCGTTGGCCACCAGCCGGAACCGGTCGCCGAGGTCGGTCAGTCCCGCCACGACAGCGGCGCCGGGCGCGGCGTCGAACACCAGCCGCACCGGGTCCTCGCGGCCGCCGATCCCCAGCGGGTGGATCTCGCACGACGGCCGGCCGGCGGCGATGGTGGGGCACACCTCGAGCATGTGCGCGCCGAGGATTTTCGGTTCGCCAGGGCCGAAGTGGTAGGTGTAATCCTCCATAAAGGACGTACCGCGGTCGCGGCCCTGTCCCATCGCCTTGACCGCGGCCAGCAGCGCCGAGGTCTTCCAGTCCCCTTCGCCGCCGAACCCGTACCCCTCGGCCATCAGCCGCTGCACCGCCAGACCCGGCAGCTGGCGCAGCCCGCCGAGGTCCTCGAAGTTCGTGGTGAACGCGCCGAACCCGCCCTCGTCGAGAAATTCCCGCATACCCGCTTCGATCCGCGCGGCATACCGCAGCGAGTCGTGCCGTTCCCCGCCCTGGCACAGTTCCGGCGCGAGCCGGTAGGCGTCGGCATACTCGGCGACCAGTCCGTCCACAACGGACTCGGCGACCGCATCGACCCGAGCCGCCAGGTCGTTGACTCCGTAGGCGTTCACCGAGACGCCGAACTTCACCTGCGCCTCGACCTTGTCGCCCTCGGTCACCGCCACGCCGCGCATGTTGTCGCCGAACCGGGCCAGCCGCAGCGAACCGAGCGCCTGCCTGCCGACCGCCGCGCGGACCCAGTCGTCGATGCGCACCGCGACCGCCGGGTCAGCGGCATGCCCGGCGATCGTCTTGCGCGCCACGCCGAGCCGCGTCTGGAGGTAGCCGAACTCGCGGTCGCCGTGCGCGGCCTGGTTGAGGTTCATGAAGTCCATGTCGATGGACTGCCACGGCAGCGCCTCGTTGAGCTGGGTGTGCAAGTGCAGCAACGGTTTCCGCAGTGCCTCCAGCCCCGCGATCCACATCTTGGCCGGGCTGAAGGTGTGCATCCACGCGATGACGCCGACGCACGAGTCGTCCGCGTTGGCCGCCAGCATCACCCGGCGGATCGCGGACGGTTCGGTCAGCACGGGCCGGCCGGCGATCTCCGCCGAGATCCGGCCCGAATCGGCCAGCATCCGCTGGATCTGCAGCGACTGCCCGGCGACCTGCGCGAGGGTTTCCTCGCCATAGAGCCCTTGGCTGCCGGTGAGGAACCAGATCTCGGGTTTGCGCTGCGGCTTCACTTCTCTCCCTGCTGTCCGTAGACGTTCTGGTAGCGCTGGTACAACCGGTCGACGTCGGCCCCGGCCAGCGGCTGCGGGCGGCCGAGTTCAAAGGCCTTGTGCACGGTCCGCGCGACGTCCTCGACCATCACCGCCGCCTTCACCGCGTCGCGCGCCGTGCGCCCGACGGTGAACGGCCCGTGGTTGCGCATCAGCACCGCGGGCGAACGGCTGGCGCGAAGCGTCTCGACGATGCCGCGACCGATCGAATCGTCGCCGATCAAAGCGAACGGGCCGACCGGGACCGGACCGCCGAACTCGTCGGCGATCATCGTGAGCACGCACGGAATCGGCTCGCCGCGGGCGGCCCAGGCCGTCGCGTAGGTCGAATGCGTGTGCACGACACCGCCGACCTCGGGCATCTCCCGGTAGACATAGGCGTGCGCCGCGGTGTCCGACGACGGTGCCAGCGCTCCGTGCACCAGTTCGCCGTACAGATCGGTGACGACCATCGTCTCCGCGGACAAATCGTCGTAGGACACCCCGGACGGCTTTATCACCATCAAGTCCCGGCCCGGCACCCGCGCGGACACGTTGCCCGCCGTCCAGATCACCAGTTCGTTGCGGGTCAGCTCGCCGTGCAGGCTCGCCACCGTCTGCCGCAGCTCAGTGACGGTGTCGAGAACCTCGTCGGTCAGAGACATCAGGACTGTCCTTTCGCGACAGCCGCGACCGCACGACGGCGGGCGGCGAGACGATGCATGACGTCGTTGACACCACGGCCGAAGTAGTCGTGCAGCAGGGTGTACTCGGCATAAAGGTCGTCGTACGCGGCGACGTTCTCCGGGACCGGCCGGTACACCCCGCGCTCCACCGCGCCCATCGCCGCGGCCGCCGCGCGGATGTCCGGATGGGCGCCCGCCGCGACCGCGGCGTGCATTGCGGACCCGAGCGCGGGCCCCTGTTCCGAGCTGATCACCGACAGCGGCAGATTCACCACGTCGGCATAGATCTGCATCAGCAACCGGTTCTTCACCAGCCCGCCCGCGACGATCAGCTCGGTCACCGGAACCCCTGCGGTGCCGAAGGTCTCGATGATCTTGCGGGTCCCGAACGCCGTCGCCTCCAGCAGCGCGCGATACACGTGCTCGGCGCGCGTGGCCAGGGTCTGCCCGATCACCGCGCCGGACAGCTCGTGATCGACCAGCACCGAACGGTTGCCGCTGTGCCAGTCCAGGATCACCAGCCCGTGCTCGCCGATCTCCTGCCGCGCCGCCAGCCCGCTCAGGTGCTCGTGCACCGACACCCCGGACGCCCGCGCAGCGTCCACATAGGACCCGGGAACGGCGTGCTCGGCGAACCAGCCGAAAATGTCGCCGACCCCGCTCTGCCCGGCCTCGTAGCCCCACAGCCCCGGCACGATCCCGCCGTCGACGACCCCGCACATGCCCGGCACCTCGCGCAGCTCCGCGCCGTTCATCACGTGACAGGTCGACGTCCCCATGATCGCGACCATCCGGCCCGGCTCCACCGCCCCCGCCGCGGGCGCGGTGACGTGCGCGTCGACGTTGCCCACCGCGACCGCGATCCCTTCCGGAAGCCCGGTCCACGCCGCGGCTTCGGCCGACAGCCCGCCGGCCCGCGCGCCGAGAATCCCCTCCGGCGGCGACAACCGTCCGTCCGCCAACGACTCGAACCCCGGCGCCAGCTCGCGCAGGAAATCGGCGGGCGGGTACTGGCCGTCCTGGTAAATACCCTTGTACCCGGCCGTGCAGGCGTTGCGGACATAGGCACCGGTGAGCTGCCAGACAATCCAGTCCGCGGCCTCGACCCAGTGCGCCATCGCCGCGTAAACGCCGGGTGCTTCCTCGAACAGTTCGAGCGCCTTCGCGAACTCCCATTCCGACGAGATCAGCCCGCCGTACCGCGGCAGCCACTTCTCCTCGCGACTGCGCGCCAGGTCGTTGATCCGGTCCGCATAAGGCTGCGCGGCATGGTGTTTCCACAGCTTCACGTACGCGTGCGGATCACCGGTGAACTCCGGCAGCTCGCACAACGGCGTCCCCTCCGCCGTAACCGGAACCATCGTGCACGCCGTGAAGTCCGTGCCCACCCCGATCACGTCGCCCGGCCTCGCACCGGCCGCAGCAAGCGCTTGCGGCACCGCGGTCCGCAGCACCTCGACGTAATCCGACGGCACCTGCAGCGCCCACTCCGGCGGCAACGACGCACCGGTCGCGGGCAGAACCGAGTCGACCACACCGTGCCGGTACTCCGACACCGCCGCCCCCAGCTCGGCGCCGTCACGCACACGCACCACGACCGCACGGCCGGACAACGTCCCGAAATCGACGCCCACGACGAGCGGCTCCCCCGCCTTCACCCCTTCCTCCCGAATGCCGGTGCGCAGACCCGCCTTCTCGTGGTCACTTCGACTCCTCGCATGCAGACTGTTAGCGCTAACATTCATGGGAAGACCAGCAGTTCTCGCGGATCGCGAGCGAATTACGGAAGGCCGGTGCTGTCGCGCACGATCAGCTCAGGGGTCACCAGATCCCGCTCGCCGTCGCCGCCGCCGTTCATCCGGCGCCGCAGGAGCGCGAACGTGCGCCGCCCGACTTCGAGGAAGTCCTGGCGCACCGTGGTCAGCGGCGGCGGATAGTAGGCCGCCTCGGGCACATCGTCGAACCCGACGACGCGGAGATCCTTCGGCACGCGCAGCCCGGCCTCGGTGCACGCGCGCAGGAATCCCAGCGCCATCTGGTCGCTCGCGACGAACACCGCGTCCAGCCCCGGCTCGCCGACGAGCGACCTCCCCGCCGCGTAGCCGGACCGCGGGCTCCAGTCGCCCCGCACCACCGGCGGCACCTCCGCACCGCGCGCCTCCAGCGCGTCCCGCCAGCCGCGCTCCCGCTCGAGCGACTCCAGCCAGTCCGACGGTCCCGCGATGTGCCAGACCGTCCGATGCCCCAGCCCGAGCAGATGTTCGGTGGCCCGGCGTGCGCCGTCGTACTGATCGACCGACACCACCGGGACCGCCGCGTCTTCCCCGCCGCCGACCGCCACCAGCGGCACGTCGTGCGGCGCCGCGTGCAACGCCCGCCCGGCCGTCACGTGCGGCGCGATCACCACGATCCCCTCGACCGCCTGCCGCCGCAGATACTCGACCGCGTCCGCGATCGACGACCGCCCCGGCCGGCTGATGCTCGTGATCGTCGTGGCGTAATCCGCTTGCCGCGCCGCGGTTTCGATACCGCTCAACGTGCTCGCGGGCCCGTACAGATTGGCCTCCAGCGCCACCACGCCCAGCGTGCCGGAACGACCCGTCGCCAGTCCGCGCGCCATCGAGTTCGGGCGATAGCCCAGCTGCTCGATCGCAGTGTTCACCCGGACCCGCGTCTCGGCCCGCACCGGCCCGGTCCCGTTGACCACCCGCGACACCGTCATGTGCGAAACCCCGGCGACCGCCGCCACATCGGCCAGGCTGGGCTGCCGTCCCGCCGCGGCGGTCTCGCCGCCGGACTCCGCGCGCACCACTCCGGCCCACCTCCGATGGCTGCCCCAGCGTTCACCCGTCAGTGTGACGGGTGTCGCATAGTGTTAGCGATAACAGTAGCGGTGTCAAGGCCGCGTCTTCGCCCTGGCTGTTCTCCGAACGCGGCGCGGACCGCACCGGCCGGTACTGGCCGATCGCCATCGCCGCGCAGGGAAAGGAGCGGCGCACGTTTTCGATCGTCACGTCGACCAGCTCGTGCCAGTACTGCAGACGGTCGTGGCCCGTTCTTCCGCCTCGGCCAGGCTCAGCCGCCCTTCACCGACCGCAGTGTTCAGGATCTCCGTCGTTTGCCCACCACAGGTGCGACCAGCGGTGCCACCCACACCGGCGCGCCCAGCCGAAGAGCAAGCGCCGACACATTCCCGAACTCGAACATGAACGTCAGCCCGACGACGATCCCCACCATGCCGCTCACCGCAGGCACGACCGGATCACGCCGAGCACCCAACCCCGTCACGCCGACCAGCCCACGACGCCGCGCCCGACCCGGACCGGACCAGGCGGCACAACCCGGCATTTGCGAGCCCTAGGCGAGCCCGAGACTTCTCGCCGACTGCCGGGGGATGATCGCCGCCGTCGCCTCGGCTGCCGCGAACACCACTTGCGGCAGGACGGTGGTGTAGGTGTTGGCGGTGACGGTGATCGAGGAATGCCGCAGCATCCGCTGCACGACCTTCATCTCCACGCCCGCCAAGAGAGCCAGCGTCGCCGCGCCATGGCGCAAATCGTGCAGACAGACCGGCGGCAACCCGGTCTGGCGGGACAGCTCGTAGAGCACGTCGGTGACATGCGCGGGGGGGGGTAACGGCGAACCGTCCCACTGAGTGAAGGCCAGGTCGTGTTCCTTCCACTACGACCCCAGACGCGCCCAGTCCGCGTCCCGCACTTCCAGATGTTGCGCGAGCACCAGGTCGGTGTCCTAGTGTTCGCGACTGCGTTCACCGGCTCGTCCGTCTTCGGCGACGCCTCACCCTGGACACGGCGGTGCCCCCAAGCGCGGATTTACGCTCGCAAGTCGGACGACCAGCTCGCGCAGTTCGGCATCGATCGACGGGCGTCCTGGCCGGTTCGGGTAGGTCCACTTCCCTACTATCAGACGGCGATGCCGCGCCAGCAGCATGCCCGGTGTCACGATGCGGTGCCGGCGCAGTTGACGGGGCAGCAGCCGCGTCAGTGCGGACAAGATCGCGCGATCCGGCCACGAGGGCTGTGGTCAGCCGACCTGCCGGCGCAGGACCGACAGCTCGTGGCAGAGCACGGTGAACGCGCGGCCGCCACGCCCTCGCCACAGCCGCAGGTCCACCGAACCAGGACCGATGCCAGCAGGGAAATAGTTTGTGCCGTGGTACATCCCGCAGCGGTGCAGGAAATCGCGGACGAACTCGGCGGCCGGAGTGACCCGCGAAGCGTTCCCCCGCGCGAAAGCCTCGGAGTCAGATCACCGCCGTGCTGAAAATTCCTGTGGCAGGCACGGATTGGTCGACGATGGCAACGCAGGTGCGGCACACGAAAAATCATGCGACGTTGCAGCATCGGCACCGGTCCACGCGACCGTCCTCGACCACTTCGGCTGCCGCAAAACAGATCCCCCATCGCGAGTCCGTGAACCGGAGCGCACCGCGGGCCTGTCGCTCGCGGTGCGCCGCCGGAGTTCAGGCGCGGGCCGTCCGCGTGGATCGGCGCATCCGGTAAAACGTGACCGCGACCAGGACGAGCACCGCGGCTTCCGCCAGGACGCTCAGCAAAGCCTCCGGCGCGGGCTGGAAACCCCGTTCGGAAAAGCCGAACAACCCGGTCGTCCGCGAAAGCACGAAGCCCGCCAAGGCACCCGCCGCAAGCGCGGCCGCCGCCAGCCGCAGCAAGAAGGGACCGCCCAGAGCCACCAGCACGGCCACCGCGAACGCCGCGGAAGCCTGAACGAGGAACGACGGCCCGATCACCGGGATCACGCGATAGCCGCCGATGTACAGCTGCGCGTGAAGATAGCCGCTCACCGCGAGGCACGCCGCCGTCGCGAGGCGGAGGACGGTGTTCATGCCAGTTTCACGTCCTTCACCGCCAGGCCCGGCCCGCCCGGGCGGTAGGACACCTCGCGGATGCCGAGCGCGTCTTTGAGCTTGCCCGCGGGCAGCGTCACCGGCGTCGGCGCCGGCCGCGATCCCGGCTGGGGCAACGGGTACGCGGTCGTCGTCGCGCTGTGGAAGGTGATGTTGCCTTCCGTCTTCGTGAAAAGCTGGTGCACGTGCCCGTTGAGGCAGGTCACCGACGAGAACCGCCGCAGGTACGAGAGCGCCTGGGTCGCGTCGTCGGTCCCCCAGCCCCACTTCGGGTACATCGCGAACAGCGGGATGTGGCTGAACACCACGATCGGCGTGTCCGAACCGAGCTTCGCGACGTCCTTGCGCACGAACTCCAGCTGTTCTGTGCCCAAATGGCCGAGCTTTTCCAGACTCAGCGTGTTGACCAGCGCGATGAAGTGGACGCCCTTGACGTCGAAGCTGTACCAGCCGTCGCCCGCCGTGCCCGCGCCGAACGCCTTGCGGTACTTCTGGCCGGCGTCGTCGATCGAGTCGTGCTCGCCGGGCACCGTGGACACGTGCCCGGTGTCGAGGGCGCTCATCATCTGCTTGACCTGGTCGAACTGGGCGGGTGTCGAAAGGTGCGTCAGGTCGCCGGTGTGCATGACGAAGTCCGGGCGGCGGCCGAGCGCGTTGATCTGCGTGATGGCCTCGGAAAACGACGACTCGACGGCGGTGTTCGCGGGCCCGGTGAAGCCGAGGTGGCTGTCGCTGATCTGGACGAACCGCAGCGCGTTCGGGTCGCCGTCGGCGGCCGCGTCGCCCGGCGCGGCGATCCGGCTGATGACTTCGCCGCCGGTGACGGTCAGGACCACCGCGGCACCGAACCACGCCGTGTGGCGCAGGAGCTGGCGGCGGGTCATGCCCTCCGGGCCGGGGTCGTCTTCAGTCACGGGGTCACCGTCACGGTCGCCGTCATGAACGGGTGGATGGTGCACAGGTACTCGAAGGTTCCGGGCGTGCCGAAGGTGTACTGATAGGACTGTCCGTTTTGGAGGGTCGGCGACCGCAGCGGGCCGCCGGATCCCGTGCTGGTGACCGTGTGCGCGTCCTGGTCCTGGTTGGTCCAGGTGACGGTGGTGCCCTTCTTCACCGTCGTCGCGGCGGGCGCGAACGCGAAGTCCTTGATGGCCACGGCATTCGCCGTAGAGACGGCGCCCGCGGTCGGCGGCGGCGACGCCGTCATCCCGGGCATCGACGCCATCGGTGCGGTGGGAGGCGGCGCGGCGGGAGGCGAGGCAGTGCAAGCCGTCAACGCCAGCGCGGCCGCAGTGACGAGCAGGAAGTGTTTCACCCCAACGGATTTCCTCATACCAGGAATACGTGCGGGGGTTACGCTCGCTCCGCCGGCACCAGGACCTCGACGACGCCACCGGACTCGCGCACCACCAGGTGCGGCAGCGGCGGCGGAGTCGTCGGCAGCTGGTGCGTGAGGACCGCGCCGTCAACAGCGAACGACGTCCGGTGGCACGGGCAGTTCAACCGCCGGGCCGGCGCGTCCAGGTTCAGCCGACAGCCGAGGTGCGTGCACGTCGCCGAAACGGCGCGCACCTGCCCGCCCGAGCGCTGCACGAACCCGGCGACAGCCCCGAAGTCGAACGGCAGCACGCCGCCTTCGGGCAGATCGCGGGCCGCGACAACAGCTCGCCACTGGCCGTTCTCGGGCCACAGGGTCTTCTCTTCCGGGGGCGCGGCGGCCGGTTCGGCCCCGGACGTCACCAGGTACTCGACGCCCGCACCCGCCGCAGCAGCCGCCGCGGCGGCCGAGGACACCTGGATGAACCGGCGCCGGTTGCCGCCCCGCACTGGCTCGGGCTCGGCTTCGCGCAGTTCCTGGGCGAGCCGACGGTGCAGTGCGGCGACGAACTCCTCGCTCGCCGCCGCACCCCCGGGCCGGGCGGCGCGCAGCAGCACCGCGGTCCGCAGCTCAGCCTCGTCGCCGGGGCCTGCCTCGAACGGGCGCGGCCGGCGCCGGCGCAGGAGGTCCTTGACGAACCGGCGGACGCCTCGAGTGCTCACGTCTCCATCCCTTCCGCCAGCTGGGCCGCCTGGCGCAACGCGCGATGCTGCAGCACCTTCGCGTTGCCGACGGTGGTGCCCAGCTCGGCCGCTGCCTCCTTCAACGAGCAGGCCTGCAGGAACCGCAGGCGCAGGATCCGGCCGTAGCGCTCGGGCAGCTGCGCGAGGATCGCCTCCGCGCGGGCGAGCACGCCCGGGTCCACAGTGTCCGCTTCGAACGCGGCGATGTCGCGCTCCTCGTCCAGGGCGGTGATCTCCCGGCCGAGCGTGCGCCGCCAATGCCCGGCCAGCACCGTCCGCGCGGTGGCCAGCAGGTACGCCCGCACCTCGCCCACGCTCGCCGAGACCCGCAGCGGCCGCAACGCCGTCAGGAAGACCTCCGTGGTGAGGTCCTCCGCGTCCGGCCGGTTGCCGACTTTCGAGAACATCAGCCGGAACACGCGGTCGACGTTGTCGCGGTAGACCGCCTCCCAGTCGGGGTAGACGTCCGCGCCGACCGCGTGCAGCCGCGCGCGGGGCACCGCGCCCGCTTCGTCCTGTTCGGCGCGTCTGCGCCGGAACCGCTGTGCCACCGGCACCGCCCGCCTTCTCCCCACCGGTTTCTTCCCGCCACCAGAGGGATATGAACCGGGGTTACGCCGTAACCGGAGACCGTATCCCTGAGCGGAGTTTCCGACGACCCGGGGAGCGAAATGACCACGTCGATGTCACGCCGGCAACTGCTCGTCACCGGCGGGGCGGCCGCCGCCGTGCTCGCCGCCACCGGCCTGCCGGGGCCCGCCGCCGCGGCGACGCCGATCCGGCCGGGCGGCGCGGACCTCGTGCTCGCCTGGAACAGCGAACTGCTGGCGATCGTGCGCACGCCCGGCCTCCAGCCCGCGACCGTGCATCCGACACGCAGCTTCGCTCTGCTGCACGCGGCGATGCACGACGCCGTCGTCGCGACGACTGGCAACGGGCATCCGTACCTGTTCACGCTCCATGTCCGGGGCGACGCGGCACCGGAAGCAGCGGCGGCGCAGGCCGCGCACGACGTCTTGGCCGCGCTCTACCCCACCAGGTCCGCCGAACTCGCGAGCCTGCTGGCCGGGCAGCTGACCGGCATACCACCGGCCGCGCGCGACGGCGGCGTGCGAGCCGGGCGGCTGGTGGCCCGGTTGTTGCTCGGCCTGCGCGCGGACGACGGCTCCGCAGCTGCCCCGCCGGTGCTGACGCCGGGCACGGCCCCCGGGCAGTACCGGCCGACGCCGCCCAAGTTCGCGCCCGCGGTGTTCACCCACTGGCCCGCCGTGACGCCGTTCGTGCTCGACTGGGCCGGACAGTTCCGACCCTGTCCATACCCCGAGCTGGACAGCGCGGAGTACGCGAGAGCGCTGAACGAGGTCGCCGCGACGGGCCGGGACACGAGCACTACCCGCACCGCGGACCAGACCGTGCAGGCGCGGTTCTGGGCGGCTCCGATCTGGAACTACTGGAACGAGATCGCACAGTCGGTCGTCGGCGGTTCGCACAGCAGCCTGCTCGTCGCGGCCCGGGTGTTCGCAGGGCTGAACCTCGCCTTCGCCGACGCCGTGATCGCGTTCTACGAAGCGAAATACCACTACCGGATCTGGCGGCCGATCACCGCGGTCCGCCTCGCCGCCGACGACAGAAACCCTGCGACAGAAGCGATCCCGGACTGGTCGAGCCTCGCCACCACCCCGGCGGATCCGGCGTACCCCGGCGCGCACAGCGTCATCTCGCAGGCGGGCGCGCTGGTCCTGCGCCGCGAGTACGGGCCGCGATGGGCACTGGAGGTCACGTCCGAGGCGCTGCCGAATGTGGTCCGGCGGTTCAGCACTTTCCAGGACGCGGCCAACGAAGCGGGGCTGAGCCGTATCCCGGCGGGCGTGCACACCCGGCTCGACCACGATGCCGGCCGCCAGCTCGGCCACAACGTCGCCGCGTTCGTCCTGCGTTCCTGACACGGCTGAAGGATCTGCGAAACGACACGGTGGAGCGGGGCGTGGTCGGTGACGGTGTACACCGACCCGCCCCGCTCCACCGCGAAGGAAAGCCGCCGGGCTGGAGATTGGCGGGCAGTGGGGGTGGTGGTGGTGGTGAGCAGAACGTCGGCGATCCGAACGAGCCTCAGGAACAGGCCCGCGTGGACCGTCTTCCCCGCACGAGCGGGAAAGACGGTCCACGCCGTGCTCAACGTCGCCCATCTGGCCGCGATTATCCCCACCCAAGGACGGGTAATGGCCTCCCCAGGAACGAAGCGTCGCCGCCCAGCTTGCCGCCAGCAGGTGGCGCGCGCCGTCAGGGCCGGAGCGCAGGCCGGACGGTTCGGCTCGGCCGCGGGCTAGGATCACGATCCTTGCCGGAGAGTCTCCAGTTCACTGATCGGGAAGGCAATCCCACCCCACGCCTTTGAATATTCGGCAGTGCTGCCACAGCGAACGAGCACGTCCTCAGCCATGACTATCACGCCGCTAATAAATGAACCTACGTCAATCCGGCCGTGCCAACGCAGACTGCCACCGCTCCAACGCCGGGACTCTGATTCCATGTCCGCGAATTGGACGACCTGCAAGTACGCCCCTTCGGCCGCTCCAGTAATGAACAGGAAGGTGCCCGCAGGCTCGGCAGGAAGGAAGGCTATCGCCGAGCTGGACCCCAGCCGAAGGTCGATGGCCGCTTGCACCACAGAACCGAGACCGTCTCCGATGTATGTGGTGTGCACTTCGATACTCTCTCGCGGGAAGCGCAGAATAAGTTCGGCCGAGCCGGCCCGCGCCATCTCCCAATGCAGAGACAACTGTTCCATTGCCATCACCTCGGATAGGCGGTACGCAGAGATCCATCCGGATTGAGGACAACTTCGACGCTGTGCTCGCCTCGGGATCCAACAGGGTAGTCGAAATCGTGTGTGTGAATTGTTCCGTCGCGCGGGCGGCCAGCCGCATCAGGAGTATTTGGCCGCCCTGGCCTTTTTGCGGTTTCCTCGATCAAATCTCCAATATCATCCAGCTCAATATGATTGGAGAAAGTTGTGTTTCCTTGCGCCACTCCCGGACTCCCGTCTACGTGCTCGTGCAGCACATGTTGCCAACCATCCCCGCTAAAGAGATTACAGTTGCTGTTGTGGACGAGGATCGGCGTCCCGCCGGCCAGCACATAGTAGGTGTGGGTGGCGTCGACGGTGAGGTTGTAGGTGCGGATGCTGCTGGTGTAGCGGTTGACGGCTTGAACGGCGGCGTGGCCGTTGCCGGGTGTGTCGAGGAGGTCGCCTGGCCGGAGGTCGGTGGCGTCGGTCCAGGCGTGGGTGGTGGCGTCCCACCAGCGGTGGTGCGCGGTGCTGGTGATCTTCTTCGGGCCGCCGGGAGTGGTGACGGTGACGTCGACGAAGTCTCGGTCGGTGTCGGTGATGTGCAGGGCCGTGACGGTGTGGATCTCGGTGTTGGCGTTGTGGGGTTCGGCGTTGCGGACCTTGTCCCCGACCTTCACCTGCTCGATCGGCTTCATCGTCCCGTCGGCCATGAGCACCGGGGTGTCGCCGGCGAAGCTGTTGCGGCAACCTGCCGCGAGATCTTCGGCGACAGCCCGGCCTTCCGCGCCGACCTCGCCTTCGATAAAGCGAGCACCGCCGGAGACGGCGAGTTCGGTGCCTCTGGCCACGCCGCCGCCGGGGACGAACCACACTCCGACCTCGAGCACGCCCTTGATGCACCCGACGACTGCGGGATCGCGGAAGCAGCCGTCCACCAAATCTTTCGCCCCGGAGACCTCGTAGACGGTCTCCGCGGCTTTCTTGAGGTGGTCAAGGAGCCACCCCCCGAGTCCTCCCCCGTCGTCACCGTCGTCGGACCCACCGGACCCACCGCCGCCTGACGCCCCGTGCTTCTTCGGCGCGGGCTGGCCGTGCCCGCCGGAAGATGCGGGAGCGCCGTGGTTGGCAGGGTGCTGCTGGGCCGCCCGGCAACCGCAGGTGGTGTTCTTTTCGTTGTTGTCGCAGCTCCAGCCGCCGATGCGGCAGGCGTCGCCGCCGCCGATCGATCCGTCGGGCCGGCGGCACGCGCCGTCGGGGACGCCGGGGCACAGACCGGAGGGGTCGGTCAGCCCGATCGGGTTGTCGTCGGCGTAGGAGTAGCCGTTCATCTGCTGCGGGTCGTCGGTCTTCAGCACCGGGTCGACAGTCGTGAAGCGGCCGAGCGCCGGGTCGTACTCGCGAGCGCCGAGGTGGGTCAGGCCGGTCGTGTTCCGGTATCCGCCCAGGTAGCCGTGTTTATCCGGCCACAGGGACGGAGCCGGGCCACGGGACACGCCGTAGGGGTCCTGCCAGCGTTGGGTGACGGCGAGGTTGTCGGCCTTGACCGTGGCGTAGGCGGTGTTCTGGGTGTCGGTCATCGACCACGTCAGGCCGGTGTTGGCGTTGCGTTCGGCGACGGGTGCGCCGTTGAACGTGTAGAACCGGGTGCCGACCGTGGTGGAAGTGCCGGTGCCGCGGAACAGTTCCAGGTCGTTGAGTTTCAGGGTGGTGCCGGTCGGGTCCTTGGTGAGCAGGAGGTTGCCGTCGGCGTCGTAGGTGTAGCTGGAGACCTTGCCGCTGGCGTCGGTGGCGGTGGCGATGTGGCCTTCGGCGTCGTAGGTGAAGGTCTGTCCCGCGCCGGCGGGTCCTTGGGTGAGGGTGCGGCCGGAGGGGTCGTAGGTGTAGGCGGAGTGGCTGCTGCCGTTGGGGCCGGTGGTGTCCAGCGCCTGGATCGCGTGCGGTTGCGGCTGCCCGGCATTGGGGTAGGTCGACTTCGACGTGGTGTCCCCGGCGGCGCCGTGCTGGGTCTGGGTGAGGCGGTTGCCGGTGGAGTCGTAGGTCCAGGAGGTCCAGTACGGCGCGGCGCCGCCCAGGCCCGTGGCGCTCGGGGTGGTGGCGCAGCCGCCCGCGGCGGGGGTGAACGCTTCGGTCAGGCGCTGGAGGTAGTCGTAGCTGAAGCACTGGGTGTCGGACTGGGCGTCTTGGGGAGTGTCGGCGAGAGAGGTGATGTTGCCCGCCGGGTCGTAGCCGTAGAACCGGTTGGCGATCATGAAGTTCGTCTTGGTCGCCCGTTCGGCCAGGGTGGTGGCGAGCCGGTTGGTGCCGTCGGCGTAGGTGTGGGTGACCGCGATCTGGTTGGGCAGCGTCGGATCCTGGTAATTGGTCCGCAGCACCTGCCCGTAGGCGTTGTAGTCGGTCTCGGAGACCAGCAGGGTCCCGCCGTCTCCGGCGTTCTGCAGGGTGATGGGCTTGTCCAGCGCGTCGTAGCCGGTGATCATGCTCTCGTCGGGCAAACCGCCTTGCGCCGGGCTGCCGAAGGAACGCAAGACATCGCTGAGCGGGTCGTAGCGCCAGGAGAACGAGTAGTTGCCGCCGAACCCGGTTTCGGCGAGCGGGACGGTGAATCGGGAGCTGGCGACCCGGCCCGCGTTGTCATAGGCGACAACAGTGTTGGTGTAGGTCTTGCCGCCGGCGTAGCGGCTGGAGGCGGTGGGCTTGTCCTTCAGCAGCGTGTCGTACGTCCACGCCGCCAGTTTGGTTCCGCTGGTGGAACCCTGGTATTCGGCGGTTTTGCGGCCGAGGTTGTCGTAGGTGTAAGCCAGGGTGCGGCCGCTGGCGTCGGCGCTGGTCAGCATCCGTCCGCCGTTGTCGTAGGTGTACTGGCTGAGGCCGGTGTCCGGGTCCGTGGCGGACGTTTTCCGGCCGAGCAGGTCGTAGCCGGTCTTCCAGGTGTTGTGACCGGTGGAGTCGGTGGTCGAGGCGAGCAGGCCAGCGTGGGTGTAGCTGTAGCTGGTGACGTCGGCTGGGTCGCCGGGGTTGGTGTGGGCGGGGTCTTTGTATTGCGCCAGCTGGACTTTCTGCCCCAGGCCGTTGGTGACGACGCTGCTGGCCGTGCCGCCGCGAGGCGGGATCGAGGTGGTGCGGTCGCCGTCGTAGACGGTGGTGCCGCGCCATTGTTCGACACCGTACAACTGGTAAGCCGACGCTGTCACGCGTCCGGCACTGTCGAAAGTGGACACTGTGGTGCTCGGGACGGTGTTGTCCGTGACCGTCAACAGGGTGCCGACAGGCCCGGAATCGCCGTTCCAGTAGGCGTCGTGGGTTTTCCACACCTGGCCGTGCGAGCCGTAGTAAGAGTCCGTGACGACGCGCCCGCCTTGTGAATACGACGTCGGGGCCTGTGTTTGCACGGTGCGGCCGAGCCCGTCGACCAGCGCGTAGCTGGTCGCGTATTTGCTGCTGGACAGCAGCGTGTTCGTGGCGACGACGCTGGGGCCGGTGTTGCTGACGGTGTAGGCGTAGGTGGTTTTGGCGGGAGCGTTGGAGCCCTTGTTGTGGCCCGGTGGCCAGACGCCGGTGAGCCGGCCGAGGGCGTCGTAGGCCGCGTCGGTGCGCAGTCCGCTGTGGTCGACCGCGGCGGTGAGGGCGCCGGTGATCGGGTCGAGATACCGGGTCGAGGTGAACTTGGTCGTATCGGTGCCGCTGACCTGTGGCGTGGTTGTCGCGATCTGGGTGACGGGGCCGCCGGTGGCCGGGGTGAAGGCCGTCGTCGTGGTCAGGCCCAGTGCGTCGGTCACGGACACGGCGCGGCCGTAGTTGTCGAAGTCGGTGCGGGTGGCTGGGGACAGGAAGTGTTCCGCGCCGTCGGCAGGCCAGGAGTCGACTGTGTCGGTCTGGGTGACGTTGCCGGCCGTGGGCACGGCGCCGAACGGCTGGCGGTCGAAATAGGACCGGGTGTCGGACACGATGGTGGCGCTGCTGGCGGGCGTGGCGCAGGTGCCGGCGCTCGTCTGGACCTGGCTGACGTAGTTGATCAGCCACGCCGCGGTGTTCTGGCTGTAGGTGCTGCGGGCGCACGTGGCCTGGTTCGGATCGGCGATGTCACCGTCGTTTTCGACCTGGGTGGCCAGACCGTAGTTGCCGAAGGTGGTGCTCGTGCGGGTGGTGCGCCAGTTGTTGGCCGCGGCGATCCACGTGCGGGTGCGGGTGGATCCGGTGCCGGTATAGAAGGCTTGGGTGCCGTCGGTGTTCGTCGCGCTCGGCGCGGAGATCCACGGGTCGTTGATCGTGGTGGCGATGAGCTTGCCGTCGAGGTAAGTCTGGGATTCCCGGGTGAAGCCGGGCACTGGCTTGCTGTCGGGGATGGTCTCGCCGAGGCTGTCAGTCGCGGACACGCTCCGCTTGCCGCCTCCGGGCAGGGTGTCGCCGTCCATACCGCGCAGGTACAGCGTCTGGGTGACCGACGGGGGTCCGGACGGATCGCTGGTGGCCTGCCCGACGGTGGTCTTCACCGCGCCGTAGCCGCGCCACAGCGACCAAGTGCGGTCTTTCGGGTCGGCGAGGTAGTTCTCGTCGTAGTGCCAGGCACCGCCGCCGACGTAGTCGTAGTGCGTCAGGGTTTGCTGCGACAGCGTCGTGCGGCCGTCTTCGGTGACGTCGGTGACCAGGTACTTGTTGAACCAGTCCAGCACCGGTTCGGTCGCGCCGCCCGGTGTCCAGTACGTCGGGTAGCAGGCCAGCGTGTTCGTCTCCGGGTTCGCCGGCATGGTTTTGCCGGGAACGCACTGCGGGTCGGCGTACTTGACCGCGGTGACGCCGCCCGCTTCGTTGGTGACGGCGTCGATCCGGTTGCGGGTCAGCGCGGTGTAGTTGTTGCTCGCGTCGACTCGGTTCGCCAGGGCCTTCGGGTGGAAGCTCACCGGCGGCAGGCTGATCGAACCGCCTGCCTTCCCGGTTTGCGTGATCGAGTCCAGCCACATCGCCGGGCTGGATCCGTCGCCGCTGGCGGGGAAGGACTGGGCCAGCGTCCACTGGTTCGCGGTCTTCCAGCCGGCTCCGCCGTCCGTAACTTGCGTGCTGATCGAGGTGATGCGGCGGCGGGAGAAGAACGCGGGCGACACGTTGGTGCAGTTCGCGCCTTGCGCGCACAGCTGGTCGGCGGGCACGTCCGGCCACGACGCCGCGTTGGCGGTGGTGAGCTGGGCCGGGTCGCAGGTGATGGCGCCGCCGGGCAGGCAGCGTTCGGTCGTGTCGAACACGATCTGCGCGGGTGCGTGCGTGAACAGGCCCGCGACGCGGGTGTTGAAGCCGTATTCGATCCGCTGCAGGTTGCCGCCGCGCACATACGAGGTGCCGGGGCTGGTGGTGGTCCGGTTCAGCCCGTAGTAGTTGGTTTCCGGCTGGTAGTAGAACGTCATCGCGTTCCCGCGCGGATCGACGACGTAGTCGAGGTTCCAGCGCCACGCCTGCTGACACCACGACGCGGCGAACGTTCCCGCGTTGCAGGGTTCGCCGGGGTTGTTGCCGAAAACCGGCTCGGTCCACGTGGACTGTGTTTCGGGATTGCCGGACTGCCAGCCCGGCAGGTGGTTCAGGCCGAAGAAGTACTGGGTGCCGTCGACCGTGGTGACCTTCCAGTGCTCGCCGCCTTGAGCGCCGTTGCTCGCGCCGGTCACCTTCTCCACCCGCGAACCGTCGTCCGTCCGCAGGCGCCAGGCACCGGTGGCGGTGTCCTTGACCAGTTCGGTCGTTCTGCCGGCCAGGGACAGCCGCGCGTTGTCGGTCGCCCAGCACAGATCACCGGTCTTGGTCTGCCCGTTGTTGCCGCCCAGGTCTTCGGAGCAGGACTTGTAGGACCGCTCGACGTAGCCGCCGCCGCTCACGCTCCAGCCGTCGCCGATTTCCGACGCCTGGTTGTTCGTCGCCGACGTCAGGCCGTCCACGGCCCCGGAGGAGTACTGCAACGACACCGACGGAGCCGGACCGCCCGGGCCCGCCGGGGCGGAAAGCGGGTACGAGTAGTTGAATTCGCCCGAAGGCTCCCCCGCGGTCCAGGACCCGGCCGGGGACAGCTTCGTCACCTTGAAATCGCCGCCGCCGCTGGAGGTGTCCGGGGTGGCCGCGAGCACTGTCGCCGTCGAAGCGAGGGCGACCTCACCGGCGAGCTGCCCGGCTTTCGCGTCATTGGCTGACGCGACGGGTGTTTCCGTGCGGCATTCGGGTTTCTCGGGTGTGCTCACCACACAAGACGGGTACTGCACAAACCGCAGCCGACGCCCGAAATCCGCACCGTAGGCACCCGCGAACGACCGGTAGTCCAGGACGACCTCGACCGGCCCGGACGTGTCTCCCGACACCGGGGCGACCTGCACCAACGTGCCGCGGATGCCCGCCTTGTCGGCCACCGCGTGATCGACCGTGCTGACCTCGACCCGGGCCGCGTCGTGCTTCTCCGGCGAACCGGCTGCCGTCGCAGAGTAGGCACCGGTCCGGCTGTCGCGGCCGTGCCCGCGGGTCACCGACACCTGGTTCCCCGCCGCCATCTTCTTCGGCGACGCGCCGCCCTGCGCGGTGGCCGGAAGATCGACCTGCGCCTTGCCCGCTGCGGGCCAGTGCACCGCCGGGACAGGTGCCGACGCGGTCTTTGCCGGCGCGTTGCCGGAGAGCGTCTTCGCCTCCGTGCCCTTCACCGAGCGCTCGGCTTGCAGCGCGGGCAGGTCCCATCCCAGCCCGTGCCAGCCGGTCGGCGCCGCGACCGCGTCCTGGCTCGAGGCCAGCATGATCGCGGCGATCACGACAGCCGTCGCGCGCGACCATCTCTTGATCCGAAAAGCCCGTCTCGAGCCGGTCATGATGCTCATCACCCTTGTCTGCACAGGTGCAACACGAAAGAAGAAGACTGTTGATCGACTACAGATTTCGGAGGCCGAAGGTCACGCCGGGGTCATCGGTTTTGGCGTCCTCGACGAGATCCTTGGCGGCGCGAAGGCCTTGGTAGACGCGCACGCCGGCCACCCCGCCGTACCATTCGTCGGACCGCGTCCCGTTCCACACGCCTCGCCCGATGAACAGGTCGCCGGTGCTGGGCCTGCTGACGACGCCCTGGCCGCCGGTCGTGTTCAAGTAGGTGTTCTGCTTCACGCCGTTGACGTAGAAGGCCATCGTGCCGGTGGAAGCGTCGTACGTGGCGGACAGGTGCGCCCAGGTGTTGTCGACGGCGTCGGCGTCGCTGACCGCCCACCACGCCCCGTTTCCCGTTGCCGACGAACTGATGAGCATCGTCCACTTAGGATGCTGAACACCGTTGGCGTCCGGCAGGCTGTGGTAGCCGAGCAATTCCGCGGAGAACTGCGCATCGTCCATCCCCACCACGGCCCGCCCGCTGGTATCGATCGCGCCGTGGGCGGCGACGTCACCGGCAGTCCAGGAGTGGTAGGCCCACGCCTCGACGGTGTAGGACTTCTCCGTGCGCAGGTTCGCCGGCCGGCCCGCGTCGATCTGTCCCGTACCGGACACGTCGAACCGCGCGGCGCACGCATTGTCGCTCGACGCGAGGCTGACGCCGCCGGAACCGGTTCCGGTCGCCCTGCTGATCGTGTCGAAGTAGCGGTGGCCATAAAGCGACGCGACCTGGTCGTCGGTCAGGACCTGGCTCCACGCCTGAACCTGGTCGACCGAGCCCTTGAAGAAGTTCCCGGCCCCGAGGTTCGATCCGACCGTGAAACCGTCCGTGGCGCTCCAGGCGGTGGGAAGGGTGTTCTGTCCTTCGAGCTTCCCGTTGACGTACAACCGGACGCGCATCGACGTCTGGTCGAAGACCCCGGTCAACAGAGTCCAGGTCCCGACCTGCGGCGGCTGATTCCCCAGCGCCCAGCGGTAGTTGTCGACAGTGTCGTCGTCCGCCGTGGTCATCCCGAAAACCCACCGGTTGACATCAGGCGAATACCGCAACTGGAACGCTGCCGCGCGTTTCCCGCCTTGGGTGAACAACGTGTAGTAGCCGTTCGCGTCGTCCAGCTTCGCCCACGCCGACACGGTGAACGACTTCGCTGTGTCCACAGCCGGAGCCGCGGACCCGTACCCGGTGGAACCGTCGAAGTGGACAGCGCCCGCGGTCTTGCCGCTCGTCCAGCCGTAGCCTCCGTTGAGGGTCATGGCGTTGCCGAACGTGCTCGTGTCCTTGGCAGTGCTGCCCGTGCCGTCGTCGAAGGCCCAGTTGCTTTGCAACGACTCGACAGTCGTGCCGAGGACATCGGTGCAGCCTTCCGCCAGCCCGTACTTCGCCAGCGGTGCCGCGGCATTGGCCAGGTCGTGCGCGTCCTGCGCGGACAGCACCCGCTGCCACGCCTGCACGTCGTCCACCTGCCCCGCGAGGAAGTCGGCCCGTGCCCCGTTGTATTTGCCCGCACCGATCACGAGGTTTCCGGGCGCGGCCCAGCTCTTGATGACATTAGTGGCCTGCTTGACGCCATCGACGTAGAGCGACATCGTCCCCGTCGAAGCATCGTAAGTACCGGCCAGATGAGTCCAGACTCCCAGCACCGGCGGCTTCGTCGACTTCGTACGGATCACGCTGGCGTTGGCCTGGTCGGCAGCCAGCATGCTGAACGCCCACGCGTTGTCGCTTTTGGAGTACTGCAGGTAAAATCCGCTGCCCTGGGTTCCATCCTGGGAGACCACGGTCTGGAAACCGTTGGTGTTGGCCAGTTTGACCCACGCGCCCACGCTGAACGACTTCGTCGTGTCCAGCACCGGGCCGTTCGTGTTGACGTAACCGCTGGAACCGTCCAGGGTCAGCGCGCCCTTGGCGCCCTCGCTGTAACCGCCGGTGTCCGGATGGGTCCAGGCATTGCCGTGGTCGTAACCGGCGACCCAGTCACCACCGCCGTTCAGGCTCGCGGTGTGCGCGGCCAGGCCGCTGTTGTCCGGCGTCGTGTTCGCGGTGTCGGCCAGCACCCGACCGCCCATCTCGTCGAGCGGCCAGGCCCCCGCAAGACCGACGGACGGGGTGTAGGGCAACACGTGGAAGGAACACGACGCGGCCTCGAGGTTTCCGCTGGCCACGCAGGTGGCGTCCGGGCCCGGCGTGCCCGCCTTGTTCACCGCCTTGACCTTGATGAAGTTCTGGTTGCCGTTGACCGCCAACGCGGACAGATCAGCCGTCGCGATCGGATTGCCGTTCGCGTCCGTTCCCCGCGTCGCAGTGACGCTCGGCGAACCTTGCGGCTGCGGCTCGGAACCGTCGGTGGTGTAGATGAAACGGCCGATGTCGTAAAACCCCGGCGTGGCCATGCCCACCGAGACACTGAAATGCACACTGTCGTTCTGGTGATCGGGCACCGTGCCGGTCATCCGCACCGACGGTGCCCGCGGCACCGTCGAGTCGACGGTGAACTCGCAACTGCCCACCCAGGCCGACGCCAGCTCGCCGTCGCTGACCTGCATCGACCAGTTGTAGATCCCGTCCCCCGCGATCCACCCGCCCGGCACGGCCGCGAACTGCGCGGTCGCCGCCTGGTTCGGCCCCGGCGTACCGACCGTCACGAGATTGCCGCCGTTGTCGTGAACGTTCGTGCTGTGACCCGCGGTCCCCGCGCCCACCGCGAACCCGGCGAACAACGTGCCGCCGTCGGGGTCGGACACAGACCCGGCCAGCTGCGGGGTCTTCGTCGCCACCCACGGCCGGTTCTCGCCCTGGACGCACTTCGAGGTGCCGTGCTGCATCGTCAGGTTCCACGGCGCGTTCGGGCGGGAGTTGTAATCCACCTGAAAATACGGGTTCAGATCGAACCGGCGCCACGCCGCGGTGGTGCCCTCGTCCCGCGCCGCGAGCACGAACCACGTGCTCTGCCAGTAGTTCGCCGCCGCGTCCTGCGCCGCTCGGAGCGCGTTGAACTGGCCGACGACGTTGGAGTCGTCGTGGCAGTTCGCGACGTTCATGTCCGACACCCAGTACGACCAGCCCGGTTGCAGGTTCCAGGTCGTGCCCGGGTCGGCAGGGTTCGAGACCCACAGGCCGGTCGGCTGAGGGCTGCAACTGTAGCTGTGCTGGATCGTCGTGTTCAGAGTCGCAGACTTGATCACCTTGCCGCCGAGGACCGAGGTGTTCATCTGGATGTACGACCGCGACGTCCTCGCGCGGTCGTAATCCTCGTACCCGGCCTTCAGGTTCGACAGATCCCCGGTCGACGCGTTCCAGTTGTGCGCGTCCGGATACCCCGACTGCACCACGACATGCGATTGAATGCCGCAGGAAGTGCACCAGTTGTCCGGGTCCAGCGACACCGGATACTTCGTCTTCGGATCGGTCAGAAACGCTTCGTCCGGGCTGATGGTCACCTTGTCCGGAGTCAGCGCGAAGTCCATGACCGCCTCGCGCCGTCCGCCGCCCTCGCCCAGGTGCTGCTCAGCGGCCGAACCAGCCCCGGATGAGTCCCACATCCTCGACGCGTCACCGGCGAACACGACGTGGCCGCTGGAGTCTTTGACCTCAAGGCCGTTCGTGGGCGCGGACTTGGCCGGGGTGCCGCGGCCGTCGCCTTCTTTGACGGAAACGGTGGCGTTGTGCGTGTACAGCCCGAACGGCACCTGCCGCAGCTGTGGATTCTTCGCCGCCTCGGGAGTCTTGATGACGAGGTTCTCGGTGTACCCCTCCGTCGCGGCCTTCACGGTCAAGTCAACACCGGGAAGGACCTCGGAGTAGGTGGCGGTGTCGCCGGACAGCGTGGGTGCCGGGAGGTCAGCGGTCCACTTCAGACCGACCGCGGTGTCCTTTTCACCGGCCTGGACAATCGGTTTCGCCGCCGAACCGGTGCCGCCTGGGTTGAGGCTGACGTCCACGGTGACGGCCTTCGGGCCGATCGAACCGTCGGACCTCCGCACCAGAGTCGTGTCGATCGGAACCCAACCGCTTCCCTGCTTGACCCGCACGGGATGCACATACTGAGTCAACGACCACGAACCGTCCGGGTTCGCGACCGTCCTGGACGTCTCCGTGGTCTCGGAAGCGACTTCGACTTGCTTGCCGCCTGCCCGGGCGTACGCCGTCGCTGTCGTTTCATCCGGGGCCGAATCCGGCACGTTCGCCGCCGGAGTGGCGAGAGCCGGCTGAACCACAGCGACCGAACTCACTGAGACTGCGGCCGCGATAAGAACAGCGCGCCAGCGCACACCAAATGAACGCACGAGATCCCCCACGTCAAGAACAACCAGCCAACGACCTGCTGGGTCCCCGACGAACCCGAGATGACTTTGCCAAACAGCGTTAACCAAAGAAATAGACCAAGTGGCGTATTCGACAAATCGTGACCGTGATAGCTTAAGGGAAATAAGGGGATCTATGGGTCAATCCGAGCAAAACCGACGAGACGGGCGGCGATCTCTCATCATGTGAACTCATTGTTGGAAAGTCACTCGCATGCACTCGAACCAGTCCGCAAGGAGCCCGCCGTGCCCAACGGGCTCAATAAAGCAGCCTCCTCGTGTCCAATTCAAACCAATCCGCGAACTGGCACGGGGCCGCCTACGGTATTTCAGAACGCCTCGCAGCGCCTTCTGCACCGCACGCCAACACGGCCGTCGCACCCAGAATGAGCTCCGAGGCCGACGCAAAGCAACACAACACGTCAATCACCCGAAAAATCCGCCCACCACGCACGCGAAATGACACACTTGACCGCTGGTCGACATTAATCGAAACTCAATACCTTGGGACTACTTGATCCGTAGGTTCTTCGTGTGATTCCTAGATGTCCCACTGTTTTCACAACACTACAATCAGCGTAAATTCCATCATGAAGGCCCATTCCGCAGTAGTTTATTCAGGCCACATACTCCGTTTCGCATCCGTTTGCATTGGCGAGTCGATTTCGCGCGAGATTCGACAGGAGGGTTCCAAGCAGGAGCTATTTCTCTCACTTGGGGTCCGTCCAGGATGGTCGGTGGCGAGCCCGAGACGCGCCCGAACTGTCGCGGCGCTGATCTTGGCGGTAGCTTCGTGTGGGGCTCGAGAAGTCGCCTCTGCAGCTCAGGCTGCGTATCGGTACTCGTTGATGGCTCCTGCGAGGCCGAGGTCCGCACAAATTTGCGGCCTCGGGGTCTTGGACGACACTGGGTGGTCCTGGACCTCGGGTGATCGCTGGCTTCGGGACTGATCTGGTCGATGCCCGTTTGTAGCGGCGAAGGGCCCCGATCGCTCTTTCGCTGTGAGCATTCATCCGCGGAGCCCGCAGCGCATTGAGCAGCGCCTCCATCTCCGCAGCTTCGATGACGGTGTCGAAGGAACCGGTGTACTTTGCGCGGTGAGGTACGCAGTGACGCCGGCGACGCCGAGCTTGCGGGCGCGATGCTCGAGGAACCCCAGTGCACACCACCCGCCTGCCGGTGATCGCGTCCACGCGGAAGCAATCCGCAGCGATGATCCCCTCCCTCCTGGGTGGTGAAGAACTCACTCCAGTTCGGACCGGAGCGGCGCGGAGCCGGGTCGACGCCAGCCGCATACGCCCCAGACCGCGGACGGCGCGATCCGATGCCCCAACTGGGCCAATTCCCTCAAACTCTGCGGTAACCCCGGCCTCAACAGGCGGGCACCCGATGCATCGGCGTCGAGCGGCGCGGTCCTGCTTCCCAGCGATCAGCCTCCGGTGCGGATTCAACAGCGTCCCCCGCGTGGCCAGGAAGGCACCGCACCAGCGGTGACGCGGAGCGGCGACGACAACGCAGCCAGCCCGAACCGGATTGCGGGCTCATCGCAGACCGGACCGTTGATCCGTCGCCGCAGCACCGAGTTCTAATGTCGGAGAACGAACAACTCGGCGTCCTTGCCGGTGTCCCGGCACAGCAGTACCGCAGGCACGGACAACAACGCACATGCCGCTCGGTACAGCAGCGAAACGATCATCAGCCGCCCCAGTAAAGCCGCACACCTAGGCTTCCGCAGCGGCAATGGCTTCCTGAATCCACAACGTAAGCCGGGCAGCTCTGCGCCAAATCACCACCGATCCCAGCGTGGCCGTGCGTACAGGCTGAGACGCGTCGAAAATCAAGGCGAGGTGGCAGGGCTGGGCGGGCACCAGCGAACGACACCCGTCGCGCCCCGCCACCTCTTTCCTCGCCAGATCATGGAGCCGCTGGGGGTCGGCTCTCGCGAATACGATCTGGCGGTCCCGCGCCATCCGCGACGGCACGGTGCCTAGCTAGACCAGCCCGTCCGAGCGAAGTCACATCATCAGTCGGGCAACCGGCAGGGACACAGCACCTCGGACTTCTCGCCATCCCGCTGTTGTTCGAGGCAGATCTTTGAGCCAAGCAGGCCCCACACCTTGACGCGTCCACGACTGGTGTTGCAACTTCGGCTCACGCAAGCTTGCTGGCGAACCGCTACGCAGATCACTGTCCAGCCGGATCTGGGTCCATAGAACCTCGGATGCCGACATTAAGCTGGTGCCAGGTGGAGTGCCAGCAGTGCCGCGAGTGTCCTGCGGTACCGCTATGTGGTCTCGCAACGCAGCTATTGCCCCCTCCGTGCTCAATCGGACCTTTGCGAGGCCGCCTCCTCTACATAACTCCAGGCCAGAGGCTTTCCGGTCCGGACCCGGTCGTCTGCAGACCGTGGGACAGTCGCGAACCCAGCAACTGTGCCCACACCGTTCCCGGCACCGCACAACGAATCGGGTCGCCTCCAACGTCAAATGGCCGTAACCGGAGAAGTCCAGTCCGAGGGATGCTGACCGGCGACATCGCCCTTGCGAACCCGCGCTCCTCCTGGACGACCGACACCGCCGTTGTCTGCTAACACATCGCTTCCTCTCTCGTGTCACCTCGACGTTGCACGAACTGCCCCCTCGACAGGTCGTGCAACGTCGAACCCGGTGCCCGGACGAGCTGGCGAAAGCCCACAGCATGGTGCGGGCTCGATGTCCAGTCTGTTGCCGCTCCATGCTCAGTGGATCTTCCAGGACCGCTCGCCCTCCAGAACACCAAGGTCAGAGGCCAAATCAGGTTTTCCGGTCCGGACAGTCGAACGTTCACAGACGCCTCAACGGCTCCAAACGCAGCCCTGACCGATCGTGCGGTTCAGCTCTCCTCAGCAGCCCAGCTTGTTCTCGCCGCGCGCCGCCGATCTCCTCGGCAACTCACATCAGCCGACGCTCGACCGGCAGAACCAGAAGAAGCCGAGGCCACGCGTACGCGGCTCCCAGGACCAGCCCGCTTCGAATGTCTGGTCCACATACGTAACAACCATGCCGTCAGCACCGGCAGGAATCACCTTGCATTCTCAGGCGACGATGACGAGTATGGATCTTCGCCCGGCAGGGGTAGCCACATAACGACGCGAGGTGCCCTGGCCGCAGTGGCGACATCGGCTTGGGGAGGGCGATGAAATGGGCTTTGAGCCGCGCGGGCTATTCGCAGAGCGATTCGCGCTGCTCTACGCCGAAGCGGGCGATCCGCCGCTGAAGCGGGTAACCGAATCAGTTCTGCGAGCGCGGCGGGTCGATGAACGGGGTCGTCCCGTCAGAGTTTCGGCGCAGCGGGTAAGCGACTGGCGACGTGGACGGAACGTTCCTGCTCGCTTCGCCTCGCTGGCTGTCGTCCTGGAAATCCTGATCGGCGAGGCACGCCAGATACGTTCCGCCCCGATCGTGCCCGATCTGTACAACCTGACTGCCTGGCGAGAGCTGTGGAAGCTGGCTCTCGACAGCCCGATTCCCGGTACCTCCGCAGCTGGCGACGCCCCTGACAGCAGAACTGCCGGGCAACCCGAATCCACAGATTCGGGTGCCTGCCCTTACCGGGGTCTGGCGTCGTTCAGGCAAGAGGACGCTGGCTCTTTCTTCGGACGCGGTCGCAGCACGGACGCCCTCGTCGCCAGGTTGGCGGCCAAAGCAGGTCCCGGGGTGATCATGCTGATCGGGGCGTCAGGTGCCGGGAAGTCGTCGCTGATCGCCGCCGGCCTGCTCCCGAGGCTGGAACAGGCGCCTTCGGCTGGCGCGTCCAGCGGCAACTGGACGACCATCTCGATGACTCCGCGTGACAATCCGATCCGCGAACTCGTTGCGCGCGTGCCGGAGCTTGAGAATGCCGTCAAGCTTTTGTCTGATGTGCGCAGCACAGAAACCGGCTCTTGGTCAGGCGACGACAACTCCGCAGCCATGAGGCAAGAGGAATCTGATGACGTCGAGGAAGATTTCCTGGCAGCAGTTCAGGTCGCTGTCGCCGAACACCTCGACCGCCAAGCGCGATCGACGACTCAGCTTGTGCTGGTCGTAGACCAATTCGAGGAAACCTTTACGCTGTGCCCGGACGAGTTCCAGCGGAGATTGTTCGTTCGCACTCTTCACGCCATCAGCAGCTTCGCTTCAGCCGACACTGGACGGCCTGCTGTTGTGTTGCTCGGATTGCGGGCTGATTTCTTCGTGCATTGCCTCGAATACCCGGAACTGACGGCCGCCTCGCAGAGCAACGATCTGCAGGTTCTCGGCCCGATGACCACCGGCGAGCTGCGTGAGGCCATCACCGGCCCCGCGAAGTCGGTTGGGCTGCAGCTGGAACCAGGGCTCGTCGACTTGATCGTCCGCGACGTCAGTGCTGGTGCGGTGCGCACTCACACTGGTTGGGCGGAAAGCCTCCACGACGCCGGAGTTCTGCCCCTGCTGTCGCACGCGTTGCTGGCGACCTGGCAGCGTCGCCAACCTGGCAGGCTCACGATCGAGGCTTACCAGGCAGCCCGCGGAATCCGGGGCGCGGTAGCAGCAACCGCAGAACGGGTGTGGGCCGACCTGGATCAGGCAGGGCAAACAGCCGCGCGCGCCATTCTCCTGCGACTGGTGCGAGTCAGCGAGGACATGCGTGACACGCGGAGGCGATCGACCCGGCAGCAGTTAGTCGACCAGGCGGAGGATCCCGCGTCCGCGGAGAAGGCTCTGGAAATGCTGACCGCGGCCCGGCTCGTCACGCTCGACGAACAATCGGTCGAGATCACGCACGAAGCTCTGCTCCAAGCTTGGCCGCGGCTGCGGAGCTGGCTCGATCAGGACCGGGCCGGCAACCTCCTGCGTCAAAGACTTGAGGAGGACTCGACATCCTGGGACAGACAGGACCGTGACGCGTCCTTGCTCTATCGAGGCGCGCGCCTGGAGACGGCTGCGCAGTGGAGGAAGACAGCTGGCCCCGCTGACGTAACGGTCACAGCCCAAGAATTCCTCGCGGCATCTTCACGACAATGCCGCCGAAACATCTGGACCCGGCGCGCCGCCATGGCTGCTGTGGTTGTCTTCGCCCTTGTCGCGGCATCGACGGCGGTGGTAGCCATTCGGCAACGCGACGAAGCCCAGTTCCAGCAGGTCGTCTCCGAAGCCGACCGGCTGCAGGCGTCCGACCCTTCGCTGTCGGCCCAGCTCGATCTCGTCGCACATCAGCTGCGTCCAGACGATCAGAATGTGCTGACCAGGCTGCTCTCCACGCAGCAGAGCCCGCTGGCCACACCGCTGACCGGCCACAACGGCGCGGTGTACTGGACCGGCATCAGTCCCGACGGAAATGTCCTGGCTACCGCCAGTGCCGACCGTACAGTCCGGCTCTGGGACATGCGCGACCGCGGACGACCCCGCCAACTCGGGGTTCCTTTGACCGGATTCGGCAGCTGGGTCGCTTCGGCGGTCTTCACGCCGGACGGCCGCACGCTGGTCACGGCCGGCGACGACCATACGTTTCGGCTGTGGGACGTGGCCGATGCCGCCCACCCACATGCGCTGGGACCCCCAACCGACGGCGGCGGTGGCACCATTTACACCGCCACAGTCAGTCCGGACGGACGCGTGCTGGCCACCGCTACCAGTGACCGCGCGGTCAGACTCTGGAACATCGCCGACCGCGCACACCCTGTCCCGCTCGGCAGCCCGCTCGTCGGCCACACCGGACTTGTGCGGACCGTCGCGTTCAGCCCGGATGGAAACACCCTCGCTTCCGGCGGCAACGACCATACGGTCCGGCTGTGGGACATCTCCGACCCGACCCGGACATCGCCGCGAGGCCAGCCACTCCTCGGTCATTCCGGCATCGTGCACTCTGTGGCTTTCAGCCCTGACGGTCGCACCCTGGCCAGCGGGAGCGAGGACAAGACCGTGCGCATGTGGGACCTCGCCTCGCCCGGAGGGCCAGTCGTTCTCGGCAAGCCTCTCGTCGGGCACGTCGGGGAGGTCTGGCAGATCGCGTTCAGCCGGGACGGCCGCATGCTCGCGTCAGGAGGCGACAGCACAGTGCGGCTCTGGAACCTTTCCAACCCGTCCCGGGCAGTGCCCTTGGGCAAGCCGCTGTCGGCCAGCAACGGCAACGTGTTCTCAGCGATGTTCAGCCCAGACGGACATACACTCGCGGTCGGCAGCGGAGATGGCGTAGCACGGCTGTGGTCGATACCCGATCTCATATTGCTCGGACACAAATCAGCCATCACGTCCTTGGCTTTCAGCCCGAACGGGCGGCTCCTGGCAGCTGGCTCCGGAGACAGTGCCAGCCAGCTCTGGAACGTCGCCGACATAGCACACCCGCGTCCTCTTCGGCTCTCGAAGACGGGACACCAGGGTCCCGTCAGCTCGATTGCGTTCAGTCCCGACAGCCGCATCCTCGCCACCGCCAACGACGACAGCACAATTCAACTCTGGGATGTCGCCGCCCCAGCGAACCCTGCTCCGATCGGACATCCCCTCCGGCTGAAAACAAGATATGGCAGCCCCGTCCTGTTCAGCCCGGACGGTCATATTCTTGCCACCGCCAACGACGATCGAACCCTGCAACTCTGGGATGTCCGCAACCCGGCGGCTCCCGTGCGAATGGGCCAGCCAATTCCCGGCAAACCGTCGAGCGGGACGCCAGCGGCATTCAGTCCCGACAGCCGCGTCCTCGCCATCAGCAACGACGACAGCACCCTGCAGCTCTGGAACATCGCCGACCCCGCACATGCAGCACGCCTCGGGCCCCCTCTTGCCGGTCACACAAAGCCAGTGCTGTCCGTGGCGTTCAGCCCGAACGGCAACATCCTCGCCACGGGCAGCGATGATCAAACCCTCCGGCTGTGGAACATCGACGATCCCTCACACTCGACTCCGCTGGGCCAACCTCTCGTCGGGTACACCGAGGCCGTGAACTCCATCGCATTCAGTCCCGATGGCAGGATGCTCGCGACCGGCAGTACTGATCGAACATTTCACTTATGGGCCGTCTCAGGGACGTACGCAACACCCATAGGCCAACCTATAGGCACAGACGCAGACGTCGTCCACATGAGTTCCTTCTACCCGTTCGAGATGCGCGGGAAAATTCTGGCAACCGGCGGAGAAGACGGCACAGTCCGGATCTGGAACCTCGACAAGGAGCAGGCCATCCAACGAATATGCGCGTCAACCAACAACGTGTTAACTCACAAGCAAGCACAACTGCATATCCCGCAAGTCGATTACGATACACCTTGTCGATAGGTCTTCTACCCAGTGATCTCCGGCGCTTCAAAACATATCCTGACTGCGATCCCCGACAAGGCCGAACCGGGTGCCGCTGCCGAAAGTTCCACGACTCCAACTCTCTACAATATTCATTCCAACATGTATTATCCATGCATGGGTATATTCAGCAGGTTCAGAGCACTTCCCGCCGCAGCCACAGTTCTCACTGGAACCACGGCCCTGCAGATGACACTTATTACAGTCGGCAACATCACGGACTTCGGAACGAATCAAGCTTTCGTCCGTCATGTTCTGGCAATGGACACCACGTTCCAGTCGCCTAACATGATGCGGCGCGCCATAACCAGCCCTGGACTCGCCGACGCCGTTTACATTGCCATCATCGCGTGGGAGCTCATCACAGCGCTGGTGCTCATTTCCGGATTTATCGGATGCATACGGAATCACCTGTCCGGTCACCCCCTGCCCATGGCGCACAAGCTGTCCAGCCTTGGCTGGGTGATGCAGTTAATGCTTTTTGGGATCGGATTCCTAGCGATAGGCGGAGAGTGGTTCCAGATGTGGCAATCCAGCAAGTGGAACGGTCTCCAGGCAGCCCTTCAGCACGTCATTATCGCCTCATTCGGTCTCGTCCTCACTCACCTCGCCGCAAACGATCTAAAGCGCACAGCGGGCGAACCTGCTGACAGGTTCAGCTGACCATTGGCCCGACTGGCGCTAAGCCTCTGACTACCTGGCCAGGTTGCCGCGCCTCTGCCGCGGTGCCGCTCCGCAGTGAGGCAGCGGCACATCGGGCCTGGCGCTGAAAACCCGCTGCTCGAAGCTCACCGCATCACGCCTGCCGCCTGGGGCCGGAGTTCGCGAACTGAAGTTTCAGGGAGATTATGCCCATAACCCACGGGGGCGGAATCGCTTTCGTCCCAGCTGGCTTCACGCCACGCTGGCAGACGGCTGGAAACTTGCCGATGCGACACCAGGCATGCCAGCCGTGCCTACCCGATGATTCAGAGCCCACGGTAAGGCGCGTCAGCCGGGCGCAAATACCGCTCGGCATCATCCGACACGTCCGGCTGCCAACTCTTAACCAGCGGGACCGGGGTGCGCGGCCCGGATGGCACGCCCTCACTCCCCAGGTTCGAGAAGTTTCGGCCTGGGGATTTGGTTTTCCGGAAGCTTTTCTCCCGGTCCTGGACTGTCCATTGTGGTCGTCGGCGAGTCCGAGACTTCTCGCCGACCGCCGCGAGATGATCGCCGCTGTCGCTTCCGCCGCCTGCGGGAGGACCGTGGTGTGGGTGTCGGAGGCGCCGGTGATCGAGGAGTGCCACTGCACCACCTTCATCTCCACCCCCGCCGCCAACGTCAGCGTCGCCGCCCCGGGGCGCAGATCGTGCAACCGGATCGGCGGCAGACCGACTACCCGGCAGAACACGTCGGTGACGTAGGCGAACCTGACCCTGCCGCCGTTTCGTGCTCCCCGCGCAACCTTCCAGCCAGGCACCCGCCGCCGAGGTTCGTTTGCTGCGACGGTTCGGAGCATCGGCTGGAGCGGCCGGGTCTCGCGCAGCTTGCTCGCGCCAGCTCGCCAGGCCCCCAGCAGGCGTTCGACGAGTTCGACCTGACGCTCAGCATCTCCTCTCTGCTGCGCGGGCGCCGTTTCCGCACACCGAGGCGACCATCGCTGAGGCCGTAACCGATCGTGACCTCCCACCCGGCAGAAAGCACTGCTTGCCATGCGGGGCGAATTTTTCGTTCGCGTTTACCCACCCGGTAGCGGGGTATACGACCAGCTCTGCTGCCGCCGGTTCCAGGGAGCGGCCTCGGGAGGGAAGGCTCATGACGCGCAGAACAAGACTGGTGTTGACAGTAACCGCCTGTTGCTGCAGCGTAATCGCAGTACTCCTATTGGGTGTCCCAGGCGGAGGACTTGGCGTCTTGCTGGCGATGCTCGCGGCTTATGCACTACTGGGAGTCAGTGCTCGTTCTGTTCCATCGAAGCATCTTTCTTCTCGTTAGCGCTACAGCCGCAGTGTTCGCGCTGCTCGCGAACCATTCACGCAGGCTGGCCTGAGCAGGGGAGCCGGACGGACCTGCTCGGGTTGCTCTCTGGCACCGGGCAACAGAATTCCTGGACGCGGCGGGAGAGGCCGGGGATCCGACTCCCGTATGGCACGCTGTTCTGGGGCACCCCAGCAGCAGTCTCGTAGCCGAGGGAACCCGGGTCGTCTGCAGAAGGACCGAAACGCTGCTTCGAAGCGGGGCCAGTGACGAGGCGAAAGTTCGCGAGCAGCCCCAGTTCGCACGGCTCGGCGACGGGACAATTGCCCGGCTTCTGTGCCGATGCCGTCGATCCGACACCGCAGTTGCCGTCCTCGAGCAGGGGTGCGCTGAGGTCGCCTCAGCGCACCCCTGCTCGGCACTGCCCGCGGAGCTCGGTCACGAAGAGTGCGCTTGCATGGCCGCTGCGGCAAGCGGTGCGAGATCGACGCCGGTGCGTCGGCAGTAGCCAAGAGCGTCTAGCTGTGCCCTGCGCAGCTTGGCGAATCCGCCCAATGCCGGCAGCAACCCGTCCTCCGCGGCTACGTGCCAGAACTCGTTCGTATCTTGCGGCAGCAGCGGACACCAGAACGACAAGACCGCGCTGATGCGTTTCCCGGTGCTTACCGGAGTGACCGCGTGCCAGATATCGCTGCCACGCGTGTAAACCGTGTCGCCCATACTGGCGAACGGGGCGCGGAAGACCTGGGGATGTTCGGCAGCCGCCGTGGTGATGACATCCTGATCGCGCCGGAACCGGTCACGATGGCCTCGATAGATCAGCAGGTTGCCGCCGGTAAACTCCTCCGGACGAGAGAGCTGCATGACGAAGACATAGGTCATGCCGTCGTAATGCCACTTCGCGACCTGGTCTTCCTCGGCTCCGCCGACTCGGACCTTGGCATTGTCGAAGTAGTTGATGCATACGCCCGGGTTCATCAGCGGATGCGGAACGAGAGGCACGCCCGCTATCGCCGAGACTCTGCTCAGGAACTTCTCGTCATGCATCATGTCGCCGATGAAACGCGACATCGAGGTAGCGTTGCGAACGCGGTGGCTGACGATGTAGTCGTCGTCGGGCGCTCGGCCCGACAGCATCTCGCAGACAGAGCGAAATGCCGCGACTCCTGTCGGGGTCAACAGGCGATGCGGGGCCGAGTACGCCGAGCACCTGCTGAGCCTGCCGAGACTCTCGATTTCTTCTTCGGTGTAACCGAAGTCTTTGAGGTCCAATTGCGTGAAGGCGGTAAGGGGCGCCTCCTCCACGAACCGGGTCTGCCATCGAGGTTCCGCCTCGGCGGGCAGCGCGGGCTGGTTCCAGTCGCCTTTGCGGAGTGCCCGGCGCAACCGGCTGAAACCGGTACGCAGCGTGCCGACCGAATCTCTGGGGCGCGGTTTGTCGATAGTGCTGTTCTGGGTCATCTGTCCACCTCCGATACTGGTTTTTCCATCACACCGCGAAGTTGCAATTCGCCAGTCAAGGGATCTTCGAAAACTCGCAGATCGGTGAGGTCGGGAATCCGCGCGTGCAAAGGACCGGGGTAACCGTCCGCCTCAGGCCCCACTCCGATGCACAGCATTCCCGCCGCCTGCGCGGCACGAAAACCCGCCACTGCGTCCTCGACGACCACGCATCGTTCATCGGACACGCCCAATCGACGTGCCGCGAGGCGATAGCAATCCGGCGCGGGTTTGCTGTCGGTGACGTCTTCCGCGCAAACGAGCACCTTGGGCGGTGTCAACCTCACGGCGGCGAGCTTCACCTCGGAAATGCGCCGCAACCCGGAGGTGACAATCGCCCATGCGCGGCCTTCGAGAGCTGCCGTGAACTGCCGCGCGCCGCGGACTGGCAGCACCCCTTGACAGCGCTCGGCTTCCAACGCGGTGAAAGCCGCGACCTCGGCGTCCTCGTCCTTGCCGGGTGCGGCGACGCGCACAATGTCCACGGTCCGCCGGCCATGGCCGAGGCCGGCGACATAGTCCGGATCCAGGTCGTGACGCGCGGCCCAATCAGTCGCGGCCTGCCTGATGGCCGGCATGGAATCCACCAGGACTCCGTCGAGATCCACCAGCAACGCCGAAGCCGCCAGGGTGAAGCAGGTGCGACCGATGCCTGACCGGGTGCGAGGGCCGGTCATCCGTCCCGGCCGTCCGCCGAGACGACGCAGATCAGCGAGTGACCGACACCCAGCCCCCGCTGCATTTCGAACTCCAGCACCCGCAACTGCCCGGCTAGCTCCCTGCGGCTTTCCGGACTCTCCTCCCGGTTCGCATGTCGAGCGACATGCTTTCGCAAGCATGAATTCCACTCCGTGGAATACCCTGCAAAAAACTCCGCCACCTCTGCCGGGGAGTCCTGCCTCGGGGTTTTGAGCTCGAGTTCCGCAAGGTCGACTTCCGTGTCCCCGCCGAACAGCCGGTTGAGCAAAGAGCGATAAGGAGGAAGTCCGGGATTGAAGGTCCCTGTTTCCGTGTGCCTTCCCACGACGACGGAACGGTCGAAGTAGTCGATTTCGCTCAACACCAGGCCAGCACGGATCCCCGCTTTGCGTATCATTTCATCGAGGGTCGCCCGGGAATAGAACGTCATCGGCGCTTGCGGTGAGTCCTTTACGTCTCGAAAGAATGTCATCTCATAGTTCCATCGATCGGACGGCCAGTTGGGCACCCATTCGATTGAATACCGTCCCAACACGTCGAGGACCACAGCAGAACGGGTGTGATTGTTCTTGACAGTGCGAAAAATGTCCGCCAGAACCGATTCCATCTCAGGTCCGGTGAGATGCGAGTACGGCACGCCGCTGGAAAGATAGAGGTCCGCCGCCCGCGGCGGTACGCCATCTCTCACGTCGGCCAGTTCGAAGTCGACGCCGTCGCGGCCCCGGTGGATGTCACGACCGAGTTCCACCATGCTCGGATCCACGTCCAGGCCCAGATACTCGACTGCAGGAGCCCCCGGACCCGGCCCGAGCGCGGCTTCCAGGAGACGCAGCGCATCCCCTGTTCCGCTGCCGATGTCGATGACGCGCAGCGCGTCCCCCGGTCCCGCCCCCGACCGTCCGGCCGCAAGCCCGAAGACGCGCTGGGAAAACGGCTCCTCCCAGGCGCGTTTCACCGCGTCTCGTCGCGCGGGCGAAAGATAGTGGGAAGTCGCCGCAGAATACGAAGGGCTCTGTGCGGCAGCGTGCTGAATCTGCGGTAATCCAGGCATATTCAATTTCCCCTCCCGAGAGGAATATGCAACGCGGGCATTACCGTACTATCCGCAGCAGGGAGATTCGACGGGCATACGGTTATGCCACACTACCCATCCGACTTGGTTCTTCCTTCGGTTTTTCACAACCTGGCCGGCGTGCGAGAAACACCGCAAGAAGGCAGATCGCAACGCCCGCTATGGCAAGCGGAGCGATTTTCTCTCCGAACATGAGGAACGCCCAGATCATTGTAGTCGGCGGAGTCAGGTAAATCAGACTGGTCATTCTCGCGATATTCATGCGGCGAATTCCCAGCCAGTAGAATCCATATCCGCCGAACGTGGAGAACACAACGAACCAGGCTACCGCGAGCCAAAAATTTCCACTGCTCGGCAATGCGGCTTCGCCGGCCGCAAAGCTCAGCGCCGTGAACAAGACCGCGTTGGCCATGCACTGCACGCTCAGCGCCTGCACCAGACTCGTCCGTACGTTCATCCGGCGTTCGACCAGGGTTGCCACGACCAAACCGCCCATCCCGGCAAAGGGCAGCGTGTATGCCCACCACGGAGCTTCGTGCGGGTGAGCCAGGTCGCCCCACACCACGAGACCTACTCCCGCCAAGCCTGTTGCCAGACCGGCCCACTGGGTGCCGGAGACCCGCTCCCCGAGTACCGGACCCGCCGCGGCGGAGGACGCTATCGGCTGCAACGCCGCCACCAGAGCGACGGTCCCGGCCCCCACGCCCAGCTCGACTGCCTTGACCGTGCCGATCAGGTAGACGCCCTGGCCCAGCAGGCCGACGACAATATGAACGACAGCTTCGCGCATCGGCATACGCAACGCCCGACGCAACATTTGAACGATCATCAAGATCGCCGCCGCGACCAAGAAACGCCACATCAGAAGTGGATACGTCGAAGATTCGCTCGTGCCGAGCTTCGCCCCGATGAACCCTGAACTCCACATAATCACGAACCCGACGCTCACCGCCAGATTCACGCTTGCAGCGCTCTTCATCACGTCGTCGCCGCAATCAAAAAATATGCGTGCACAACTGCCCCCTCGGAACACGAACGACGGATCAACGTCGATCTTCCTTGAACCAAGCTAACGGAATCCGGGCGGGCCGGGCAACTCGATAGAGGTAATCTAGTCATACGAAGCGTGACATTGCCGCCTGAAGGCCTGGACAGGTGGTCGAATCTCTTCTCCCCCGCATCGCGGGTGCGCACGAGCAGACGACAGAGGGCGACGAGCCTGCGCTGCCCGGCGGACTGCGTACGCCGTTGGAATGAATTGACCGGAAGCGTCGTGCGAAAGATCAACAAAATCGATGTTTAAAATGGCGAATAAAGGGTGTGGGGGGAATTCCTTGAACTGGGTGGCATCCGTTGCGCCTTCTCTGGCCTAGTGCTCCAGCTGCACTTCGCAAACCGGAGTGAGCTGACGCCGCGCTTCACGTCGGCCGGACGCGTCAGGACGCCGCTCGCTCACTGGTCACCGGCAAGACACCGCAACCAGCTCAGAAGCCGGGTCGCGCCCGGGAAGCCGCGGCCCGCCATGTGCAGGCGCCGGATGGAGTCGTGCTCCGGCGACTGGTTTTTTTTCCTAGCGGACCTGGGGGCCGTCGAACAGTCGGCATTCGACGCCTGCGGCGACGTGGGAGCAGGTTGCTTGGGCCCCGTCATCGAGGATGTCGCCGAGGCGCGGGCTCGCGCGGCTACGGGGATGCCATCAGCGATCAGCCAGGTTTGCGGCTGTGACACAGGCCGTGGATCTTCAGCACCGTCTTGATAGCGTCCAGCCGCATCTTCGGATCGGCGAAGCGGGCGTTGACGTCAGCCGACAGCCGGAACGCGCGGCGGGCGAAGTTGCTATGCCGGGTGCAGTTCTTCTTGAGTCGCAGCCCGGCGAGTTCTCCCCGCTGGCACCTGCGGGGTTCCATAAGTCTGCTGCTGGCGCTGACCAGCACGTTTGACTCCCACTGTTCGCACTCGTTGATCAAGCCTCGGAGTATGTGCTGTCGCTTGCCCCGTTGGGCACTGCGGTTCGCCACGGGGGGGGAAGGCGGCTGCAGACTCGGCGACGACCGCGGCCGGCTTCGAACTCGAGCGCGACCGGGCTGCGGTCCGTGGTGGTCGGTGCTTGAGAGGTCCGGGAAGGGAGCGGGGCCCTGAGTGACTGGTTCAAGGGGTCCGGCGTCGCGCCTGACGACGGAACGAGCCTCGCCCGGAACGCCGAAACGGTGATCGACGCTTGCGATCAGCTCGACCTCGAACGCTTCGCCCTCGTCGGCGTCTCCGTCGGCTGCGTGCTCAGCGTGCGGATCGCGCTCAACCGACCTGGCCAGCTGTCCGCGGTCATGACACTCATGCGGTGGAACGCGGGCGGTGCCGAGGCGGCGATTCCGCCATCGCAGGATTTCACAGGTCCTTCCGTGACGTCGAAGCCATCACGCAGGCCGTTGGAGCCATCTCGCTGGAGCCGAACAAGATGGCCGACGTCGTGCGCACGATGACCAGCGTGGTCGCAGAGCAGTTCTGACACAGCTGGCTCGGAACCGGAGGCGGTGCTTGCGCGCATATTCGAGGAGCTGCCCGGGATCGCCGTGCCAGCGTGCTACGTCATCGCCGGCCGAGACACCATCGCCCCGCACGGGCTCTTTGCCCAGCACACGCCTGAACAGACAGAGACGTCTTTCGCTGCCGCACCCGCGAGGGCTCGCCAACCTGCCCGCAGCGGCGATACCGATCATCAACTCGCGCATTGGTCGAACTGGCCGCTGCCGCGGAGTGCCGAATCATTCAAGGCCAGCCCGGCCGCAGCAGCCTTTTCCGGCCTCACCGCACGATCTGGCTTGAGACCTGTACCTCGACCAGCCGCAACCCGATGTGCGCCATCACATCAAACAACGGATAGAGAGCATGGCGGACCGTGCGGTCGGGAAAGCGGCCGGTCTGCACCGGTGTCCGCACCAACGGTGTCCACCGCACCGCCGAGGGCAAGGACGCGATTCACCGCGACAGGCCCTGCTGGACGGTTCAAGCCCGTCTCCTATGCCCGTTGGTCCGGCGAATCGACGACGGTCCGACCGGTCGCTGCCGCTTCATCCCGCGACTTTCCGCAGACCCCCGCGCGGCAACGGTCTTATCGAGCAATCCCGGGGTTGCCGTGATCCGAAAACTGCCGTTGCCCAGGGGACCCATCCGCTCGTGGCAGGCGTTGCTGCACTGTGCCTGCCTGCCGACACCATTGCCTCCCCAGCAGCGAGCGATCCGAACGGTCGCGGAAAGCCGCAGCTCACGAGCGGACCCGGGCGGGCAATTGCGGAAATGGCACCGGCAGTCGCGGCCGGGCAGAACGGAGGGCACCCGGCCAGCCCTCCGCCACTGGTAGACATTTGTCCTATTTGTCTGCCGCGCAGCGGGCGATCGAACTGATGACCCTTCAGCCCCGAGCGTGAAATAAGGACAGCATTCGCAGCCGAGAAGCAAAGGTGCAATCAGGACGGCGAGCGCCTTTCCGGCCATCAGGACCGCGGAGCAGGAATGGTCGAGGCCAAGGCGCGCCGCTGCCTCGGAGCATGCGCCGAACTCGCAGGCGGCCGGTGAGAAATGAACCGTCGGTTGCCCTGGAGGAACGATTGCCAACCGGGCAACAGGTCTGCGACAGTGGTAGCCCGGTCGGTGGTGGCCGGATCGGGCATCTTGGGGGAACACGATGTCGGAATCAGCGTCGCTTGACGCGTTGGTGCTTGCCGGTGCACGGCTACCGTCGGTTCTCGTGCATGGGCCTGCTACGCGGATGATCGACGGGAAGCATCGAATCCTCCCTGCTCACTTGCGGAGTGATACGGAAACCTCAATTACGCGCTTTGCGGATACGGATTTCGAAGCGTTTGTGCAGTCCGTTCAGAGGAATGTGGCGCATGGCCGGGCAGATCGCGAGGCGGCGGTCTTGCGGATACCGGGGTCGCGGGCAGCGTGGCCGGATCGGGCCATCGCCGAGGCGACCGGGTTGAGCGTGCCGACGGTGGCGGCGGCCCGGAGCCGTGCAACTGCTAATTTCTCACAGTCGCACACCCGGATCGGCGAAGACGGCAGGGTACGGTCGTTGTCCAGGCGGGCAGCTGCCAAGATCATCGTTGACCGGCCAGGCACTCCGTTACGAGAGATGGCGGGCGAGGCCAGCATGTCGATGGGGACGGCCCGCGGCCGGCTGCGTCGTGGCGACTACCCGGTACCGATGAAGTATTCGAAGAGCAAGGTGCCCGGGAGCGGCCTCGGCCAGCCCGGACCCGCTGGGTTGCGCAGGGATCCGGCGTTGCGGTTCAATGCCGTCGCGCGGACCTTGCTGCAATGGCTCAGCATCTGCGGAATGGCGAAATTTTGCACAGGAGCTGAGGCAGCAGAATAGCAATGCCGGATAGCGGCGGTTCACTGTGACAGACCGCGGGCACGTTCTATACCGGGGCGCAATCGGCGTAGTGAAGATCCGGCCGCGCGGGCCGAGTTGATGATCTATGAGCCCGGTATAATCGCCATGCCCGCGATCATCAGAAAGGGCTGCCTTGAGGGACTGATTCGTTGCTGCGCAAGCAAAGTTAAGGCGACAAGGGCGGCGATCAACGCGTGCCGTCAGCAGGAATCAGCGTACCGGGTCCAGCCTGTAAGGTACTAATCTCTGGCGACACGGGGATGAACGGCAAGTGTGGATCGAGACGCGCGGCAGTTGACAGCTCGCGCGTTTTCGATGTGTCAACTCGAACTGTTGCCGCCGATGTTTGCTCCCGGCTATGTTTCACAGCCATGGTCTCCCTAGGTCTCCCGACAGCCACGACTATGCCCGCGGTGCCTCCCAGACCCTCGCTCGCGCGATTCTCCGCAACCGTTGACGCCTCGGCGGTCCGGCGATGACCCCGCGCATTTCCGATTCACCCGTCTACGAGGTTTTCGCCCTGCGCTACGCCTCGCACTACGGCCGCAGCAGCGCCGACAACTTTCTCGGCGAGGATCCTCTCCACGTGCCGGAGATGCCGCTCGACTTCTTCGTCTGGCTGATTCGCGGGCAAGGGCGCACTGTGCTGGTCGACACCGGTTTCACGCCGGAGACCGCTGTCCGGCGTCGTCGGCACTATCACTCGCGCCCGCTCGATCTTCTGGGGCGGCTGGGGGTCGCCGCGGAGGACGTCAGCGACCTCATCGTCACCCATCTGCATTATGACCACGCCGGAAATATTTCCCAGTTTCCTGCCGCGCGAGTTCATCTGCAGACGGCCGAGATGCGATATTGCACCGGGCACAGCATGCGGCATCCGCAATTGCGAAAAGTCTACGAGGTCGGCGACGTGGCTGACGCCGTGCAGACTCTGTACGAGGGCCGGCTGAACTTCGTCGACGGAGACGCGGAGATCGCGCCAGGCATCTCGGTACACCTGTGCGGCGGCCATACCAAAGGCCTGCAGTTCGTCACCGTGGCCACAGAGCGCGGGGAGATCGTGCTCGCCAGCGACGCCGTGCACTACTACGAAAATATCCGCCGGAACATTCCGTATCCGAGCTTCCTCGACATCTCGGATTATCTCGACGGCTTCGAGCGCATCACGGAGCGGGCCCAAGACCTTGACCACATCATCCCGGGACACGATCCGTTGGTACTGACCGCATTCCCTCGTTCTCCGCTGAGTCCGGACATCGCGATGGTGCACTCCAGCCCGATCGCGCCCCTGGCTTTCGAGGACTCGCGTGCGGGTGCGGCCAATGTCTAGCTTCCGGCTCGCCATCATCGGCGGCGGCCCCCGCGCGCTCAGCATCCTGGAGCGGCTTGTGGAGCACCGGAAACGGCTGCCGAACCACACAAGCCTCGACGTCGTGGTGATCGATCCGGGAAACCTCGGCGAGGGAAGCCATCCCACGGACCAGCCCAGCCATCTTCTGATCAACACCCTCGCGTCTCAGGTCACCATGCGCCCGCCGCTGAGTTCCGTCGGGGACGACAGCACGCCATCGGTGCTCGACTGGGCCGCTGAGCAGCGCTATCGCCGGCATGTGGGCGGAACCCGCACTCCTGACGGGGATGAAGAGCAGCCATTGACTGAGCGAAGCCACCTCTCTCGCGTCCTCCTCGGCGAGTACCTGGCTGCTTTCGGCCGCGAGGTCGTCTCCGCGCTGCCGCTCAATATCCGTGTCGAGCACGTGCGCGCACGGGCGATTGACGTGCGGTTCGAGGATGAGGTGTACGCGATTGCTCTCGACAATGGGCAGACAGTCGTCGCGCACTATTCTGTGCTCGCCATGGGACACGGTCACCGCGCGCAGACCGAGGAGGATCGGCGGCTAGCCGACTTCGCCCAAGACAAAAAGGCCGCGAATCCGCGCCTCGCCTACTTTGCGTCTCCCTACCCCATCAGCAAGCTGGACGCGATCACCAGCGACGCTCGGGTCGCGATCCAGGGTCTCGGTCTTACTGCTCACGATGTGGTTTCGGCGCTTACGTTGGGTCGTGGCGGCGAGTATCGGACCGAGCAGGGCAAGTTGGTGTACAACGCTTCGGGACGTGAGCCACGGGTCTGGCTCTGTTCTCGTCAGGCACTGCCGTTCGCGGCCCGCGGGATCAACCAGAAGGGGCGGACCGGACGCCACGTCTGCCAGTTTTTCACGCCGCAGGCGGTGGCTCAGATTCGGGCCCGCGCCGCGGCTCTAGGCGATGCGCGGATTGATTTCCGCACTGATCTTCTGCCGCTGATCATGACCGAAATGGCCTATGCCTATCGGACCGCGGAAAGCGGCGAGCACGTCGACACGGCCGGGTTCACGCCGACGCCGGAGGAGATCCGGTTGATCCGGCAGATCCTGTGGCCGCTGGAACACGAGTCCTTCAGCTCGCCTGCAGAGTTTCGCCGATGGTTCCTGGCAGCTATGGAAAACGACCTCGGCGAGGCGTACCGCGGCAACTGCACCAGCGGCGTCAAGGCCGCGACGGACGTCTTGCGGGACGCCCGCGAGGCGTTCCGCGCAGCGGTGGAGTTCGGCGGTTTGACGCCAGACTCGCATCGCTATTTCGTCGAGCAATTCGACGCGACCGTGAACCGGGTCTCCTTCGGCCCTCCGCTGCGCCGCAATGAAGAATGGCTGGCCCTCTTCGAAGCCGGGATCCTCGAGGTAGCCGGTGGCGCCGCCAGCAGGGTTGAGACGCCTGACGACGAGCACAACTACCGGATTTCGCTGGATTTTCCCGGCGGGCCGGCAGCTGTCGATGTCGACGTGGTGGTCTCGGCAAGACTCGACAAGTACTCGCCGCGCACTGACTCTTCTCACCTGTCCGCGAACCTTGCGCGGCGCGGCCTGGTCAGGCCGTTCATGAACGGGGATTATCATCCGTCCGGGATCGACATCGACGAGAACCTGCGGGTGAAAAAGGCCGACGGCCGCGTTCACTCCAGGTTGTGGGCCGTCGGGTTCGTGGTCGAGGGGCCGCATTTCTACACCCATGCCCTGCCGCGTCCGGGAATCGCGTCGAGGCAGACCGCCGACGCCGAACGGATCGTGCTCGGGATTTTTGCCGATATCGCCGCGGAGGGCGCTGCGCGCTCGGCGGCTACGCCTGATATTCGTTCGGAGGCAGTCCGATGACCAGCAGCTACATAGCTGACCTTACCTTCGAGGAGTACCTGCGGGAGATCCGCGAAAAGCACCCCGGTCTCCGCGAACTGCTCGACCCGGAGCGCATCGAGGCCGGGGCGATCGCGGACTACCTCAAGGAACTGAACGAGTTTTCCTGGGAGTTCGAGGACCAGGATACCGGAGGCCGCGGGCTGGCCTGGAGCCAAACGCAGAACACCGCGAACAGCCGGGAAGTCGGCATGAAGAGCCTCCTGGAACTGTTCTCCCCGGCTGCTCGCGAAACGCCCGCATCCTCTCTCCGGGTCCTTGACATCCTTGGCGGCAGCGGTACGGTCGCGCGGTTGGCAGCGACTCTCGGAGAAAACGCTCCCACAGTCATCACAGCTGACATCTCGAATCTGATGATAAGCTCGTGCCGCGCCCATGGTCTGCCCTATATTCGCCAGTCCGCGGCGAGAAGCTTGTTCCGGGACGATTCGCTGGACGGCGTTCTCATCGGCTACGGCACGCAACTTCTGAGCCCGGAGACCCGGCGGCTGGCCGTCGCGGAATCGTACCGCACGCTCAAGCCCGGAGCCCGGCTCGTAGTGCACGCTTTCGAGGCCGGCCAAGGCGCCGCGCGGTTCTTCGACGATGTCGTGCATCCGTATTCGAGCACGGGACACCCCCACGAACATCTCACTCGCGCGGAGATTCGCGGCCTCTTTGCCGACGCCGGATTTTCCGATATAACAATACGCGACATGAATGACCCGTACCGGCTGGAGGGGCAGACGGCCGGGGAGGCGAAACGCAACGCGATCCTGCATTTGCACAGCGCCTATGACCTCTGCAAGATCTCCGGCTCGCCGCAAGACATCGAGGAGAGGCTGGAACCTCTCGTCGAGAAGACGCTCGGACCGGTCTCGGTCCGGCGCGAGCAAGAGCACTACCTCGCGGAAATCCCGCGCACCGCCCTGGCGGCGATTGCGGTCAAAAGGTAGTGCCGGCTTCGTGACTGACCAGAGAACGCAGGAAAACCGCTCTAGGAGGAGCAGCATGGGAGACGTCGCAGCATCCAACGGACCGGCCGTCGAGACCCCGCCGGTATACACCCAGGGAGGCATCAAGCGGACGCTTCTGGAGAAAACCGAATTTCCCGACGGATACGTCCTCAACACGAGCATCATCGAGGTCCCGGCCGGCACGAGTGCCTCCCCGCACACCCACCCCGGCATCGAAACCGGCTACGTGCTCGGCGGCGAGTTCTACTTGTGCGTCGAAGGCAAGCCCGACCAGCACCAGCCGCTCGGCAGTTCCTACACGGTTCCCTCCGACGCTGTGCACTACGCGCGGGTTCCCGGCCCTGACCCGCTGAAGGTGCTGTGCACTTTCATCGTCAGCGACACCAAACCGCTCGCGACCGTCGACCGGGCGGCCCCGTAACGGATACGAGCCGGCGGACGGCCTCTCGGACCGGGCTTCGGGCAAGTCCGCGTCCGAGAGGCCGTCTCGTGGCCTTGCCGGCACGGCGGTAATGTTCGTCGGGCTTGCGGAGTCAAGCTTGCTGGTATTCCTTCACAACCGCGTCTCGAGGTAATTGCCGTGACAGCAGAGTTGCCCCCGAAAACCGACGTCAGCCGAAGGCGAATGTGGAGGGAGGTCGGCACAGCGCTGGGGTTGTCCGGGGGCGCGGCGGTCGCTTTGGGGCTCTCCCGGTTTTCCTACGGTTTGCTGCTGCCGCCGATGCGCTCGGATCTGGGCTGGACGTATGTCGAAGCCGGCGCGATGAACACCGCGAACGGCGCGGGGTACGTCGTGGGTGCGCTCGTGGCGGCCTGGGTGGCTTATCACTGGGGAATGACGCGCACGTTTCTCCTCGGCTACGCCGTAAGCGTCGTGGTTCTGCTGGTTACCGCGGCCACCACCAATGTGGTCGCCCTCATGGCTCTGCGGACCATCGGAGGCGCTTCGACCGCTCTCACCTTTATCCTGGGCGCCGGATTGGCCTCCGCGATCTGCCCGGCGCAGGATCCGCGCCGGCGGGGCACGCTCGTCGGTCTTTATGTCGCAGGCGTCGGCGTCGGCATTTTCGTGTCCGGTGTGGCCATTCCCCTCGTTCTGGGGGACGGCGTGCAGCACTGGCCGGAAGGGTGGATCGTCCTCGGCGTCATCGGCGCGGTGTGCCTGCCGGCGGCTTGGTGGGCCGCACGCGGCGTGCAGGAGCCGAAAGGCGGGCGCATCGCCCTGCTGCGGGGCCGGGAATTCCGCCAGATCATGCCCACCTTCATCGGATACGGGCTGTTCGGAGCCGGATATGTCGGCTATATGACGTTCATTATCGCGCTGTTGCAGGAGCAGGGCCGCAGCAGCGGGCAGGTGATCTGGTTCTGGTCGGTACTGGGCCTGGTGTCGGCCGTGGCGACCATGCTGTGGGGAAAGGTGCTCGGAGTCGTCCGGGAGGCCCGGGGGCCGTCCATGGTCTTCGCGACGGTCATGCTGGGCACGCTGCCGGTTCTCGTCTTTCCGGGAAGCCTGACCGCGATGTTCGTGTCCGCGATCCTTTTCGGGGGCAGCTTCCTGGCAGGTCCGACCGCGATCACCATCGTGGCGCAGCGGCAGTTGCCCGTCTCTTCGTGGACGGCGGCCATCGCGCTGCTGACCGTCGCGTTCGCGTTCGGGCAGGCCGTCTCCCCCATGCTGGCGGGTGCGATTTCCGACGCCACCGGGAACATCTCCGCCGGTTTCTGGGTGTCGCCGGTGTTGCTGGCGGCCGCCGCGGGTGTGAATCTACTGCAGCGTCCAGCCGCTGATCAGCTGAGCCGATCGTACGACGGACACAGCGGCCGGTCCGCGTAACCCCCGAGCCCAGGAGGAACGGCGTGCCCTACGAATACCTGCTCACCAGCGTGCACGGCGAACGGCCGCTGAAGACCGGCGTGATCCGGCTCAACCGGCCGAAGCAGATGAATGCCCTCAACGACCAGGTCATGGACGAACTGGGGGCGGCGCTGCTCGCCTTCGACCAGGACGAGGGCATCGGCTGCATTGTGCTGACCGGCACCGACAAAGCATTCGCCGCCGGAGCCGATATCGCCGCGATGAAGGACTACGACTTCATTCAGGCCTACAAATCCGGCTTCATCTCGCGCAACTGGGAAACGCTTCGCCAGGTGAGGAAACCCGTCATCGCCGCGGTGGCGGGCTACGCACTCGGCGGCGGCAGCGAGGTGGCGATGATGGCCGATTTCATCATCGCCGCCGATACGGCCAAGTTCGGCCAGCCCGAAATCACGGTGGGCATCGTGCCCGGCGCGGGCGGGACGCAGCGGCTGCCGCGGGCGGTGGGCAAGGCCAAGGCGATGGACATGGTGCTGACCGGCCGGATGATGGACGCCGCCGAGGCCGAGCGCGCCGGGCTGGTGTCGCGGGTGGTGGCAGCCGACGAACTGATGCAGGAAGCACTGACCGCGGCCGACACCATTTGCGGCCTGGGCATGCCCAGCGTGATGCTGGCCAAAGATTGCGTGAACCGGGCTTTCGAAAGCCCGCTTTCCGAGGGACTGACCTACGAGCGGCGCATGTTCCAGGCGTTGTTCGGCACGGAAGACCAGCGCGAAGGCATGGACGCCTTCCTCGCCAAACGCACACCGCAGTTCAAGCACCGCTGATACGGCGGCCGATGGTGTCGTGATCCGCCGGCCGACCGGCAAAGCCGTTTCCGGGGGACCTTGCGAACACTCCCCCGGAAACGGAAAATCAACGCCGGACCGAAGAGTCAATTCCCGGTCTTCCGCGGATTCCTTTCCGGCGGCCGCCGCGCGGCGGATATCGCGTCGGCTTTCTTGACGCTCTTTCTCGAGGAGGAACACGACGACCATGAACGCTGAGCAGCGAAGAAGCCCTCACTGCGCAGACCCGCCGTCCCCGCCTCGCCTGGCGCGGGGGCTGTCCAGGATCGAAGAGGGCTTCGCGGCCTTCGTCAGCAGAGTGAGGGTGCGCACGTGACACTGATGGATACCGCCCAGAAAACGTCCGTTAACCGCGGCTTCCGTGCCTTCGGCCCCAGGCACCTGGACGAGCTGACCGCCCGCGCGGGATTGCCGGCCGACGAGCGGCTGGCGGTGCGAGCCGTGGCGGAGGTCCTGCCGTTCCGGACCAACAACTACGTGGTCGACGAACTGATCGACTGGTCGGCGGCCCCGGACGACCCGATCTACCGGCTGATGTTCCCGCAGAAGGACATGCTGCCGCCCGACGACGTCGACCACATCGCCGGCCTGCTGCGCCGTTCCGCGCCGCCCCAGGAGATCCAGCAGGCCGCTCACCGCGTGCGGATGCGGCTCAACCCGCACCCGGCGGGTCAGCTGCAGCTCAACCGGCCGGTCGTGGACGGAAACGTGCTGGAGGGCATGCAGCACAAGTACCGCGAGACGGTTCTGTTCTTCCCCCGCCAGGGGCAGACCTGCCACGCCTATTGCAGTTACTGCTTCCGCTGGGCGCAGTTCGTCGGCGAACCCGGCTTGCGGATCGCGTCCGACGGCGGCGGCCAGGAACTCGTCGATTATCTGCTCGCCCACCCCGAGGTCACCAATGTGCTGATCACCGGCGGCGACGCGATGATCATGAGCGCGAGGGTGCTTCGGCAGTACGTGGAACCGCTGCTCGCGCTCGACCAGATCGAGTCCGTCCGGATCGGCACCAAGGCATTGGCGTTCTGGCCGCGCAAATTCGTGACCGACCCGGACGCCGACGATCTGCTCGCGCTGTTCGAGCAGGTCGTCGACTCGGGCCGGAACCTGGCCCTGATGGCCCATTTCTCCCATCCGCGAGAGCTCGAGACCCCGATCGTCGAGCAGGCGATCGCCCGGATCCGCGGCACCGGGGCCGTCATCCGCACCCAGGCGCCGCTGATCCGTTCCATCAACGATTCGGCGCGGGCGTGGGAATCGATGTGGCGCAAGCAGGTGCGCCTGGGCATGGTCCCGTACTACATGTTCGTGGAGCGCGACACCGGCCCCGCAGACTATTTCTCGGTGCCGCTCGTGCGCGCGCACGAAGTATTCCGCGACGCCTATGCCGTGGTCTCCGGCCTGGCACGGACGGTGCGCGGACCCTCCATGTCGACCACGGCGGGCAAGGTCTGCGTGGACGGGGTGGTCGAACTGGCCGGCCGCAAGGTCTTCGCGCTGCATTTGATCCAGGCCCGCGATCCCGAGCTGGTCGGGAGGCCGTTCTACGCCGAGTACGACCCTGCTGCCGTCTGGCTGAGCGATCTCAAACCCGCTTTCAGCGACCGGTTCCCCTTCGAGGAAAGCCCCGGTTCTGAAACATCCGTCTGCCAGTAGCGGCGGACTTGCACTGCGCCTTCTCGAGGCGAACGGTGTTTTGGGGGACAGTGGGGGATCTTGACCGTGCTGGGGATGATTGTGATGTGCGGGCCGCGCGGAGATTGATCGATAAGGCTTGCACTGCAGGGCGTGCTCAAAAGCGAACGAGGTCTCCGGTAATTGGCTTGACGGCCAATAAATACCGGAGACCTCGTTTCCGTCTTAACACTGCGCGGTTTAACGGCCGAAGATTGGCTTCAACTGCTCGGGAACCCGCTCGCCATGGATCGGAATCCGCGCCGCGGCCTCCTCGATGCGTTGCAGGTCGCCGGGCGTCAGTTCGACGTCGAGCGCACCGAGGTTTTCTTCGAGGCGGTGCAGCTTGGTGGTGCCGGGGATCGGCACGAACCACGGCTTTTGCGCCAGCACCCAAGCGAGCGCGATCTGGGCCGGGGTCGCTTTCTTGTCGCCGGCGATCTGCTGAAGCAAGTCGACCAATGCCTGATTGGCCTGGCGTGCTTCCGGGGTGAAGCGCGGCAGGGAGCGGCGAAGATCATCGTCGGCCAGCGGCGTGCGATCATCGATTTTGCCGGTCAGATAGCCTTTCCCCAGCGGGCTGTAGGGCACCAGTCCGATGCCCAGCTTCTCCAAGGCCGGAATAACCTCGGCTTCGTGCTCTCGCGTCCACAGCGAGTATTCGCTTTGCAGCGCTGTCACCGGCTGTTCGGCGTGGGCTCGGCTGATTGTCTCCGCGCCCGCTTCCGACAAACCGAAATGCTTGACCTTGCCTTCGGAGATCAGCTCTTTCACCGTGCCGGCCACGTCTTCGATGGGCACGTCGGGATCGACGCGGTGCTGGTAGAAAAGGTCGATGCTCTCGGTTCGAAGACGCTTGAGCGAGGCCTCCGCCACCCGGCGGATCTGTTCCGGGCGGCTGTCGAGCCCCGACGCCGGGGTCGGTCCGTGTTCGCCGTGCCGGAGACCGAATTTGGTGGCGATCACCACCTGGTCGCGCACCGGCTCCAGCGCCTCGCCGACCAGCTCTTCATTGGTGAAAGGACCATAAACTTCGGCAGTGTCGAAGAAGGTCACGCCGCGGTCGACTGCCGCCCGCAGCAGCTTCGTCATCTCGGCCCGGTCCGGGGCGGGACCGTAGAAGAAGCTCATGCCCATACAGCCGAGCCCTAGAGCGGAAACTTCGAGTTGCTGTCCCAGTTCGCGCTTCTGCACCGCAGATGCTCCTTCAGTAAACATCGTCCAAGCCATGGTTTCCCCGGTGTTCAACCGGGAACCGCCTCAGGCTAAGCAGGCGCTGCGGGCGGCCGGGAGATCCTCGTGGGACAGGTACCGCGAGAGCCCCTCTCGCCTCCAGGCCGGTCGTCGGGGGTACCGGCAGTGCCTCCCTCGGGCCGCTGGACGGGCTTACGATACGCAGATGACCACGATGGATCTGCGCACCGAGATCCGGGAGTTCCTCAGCTCGCGGCGCGCCCGCATCGCCCCCGAGCAAGCAGGACTGCCCGCCTACGGCGGCAACCGCCGGGTCAAAGGACTGCGCCGCGAGGAGGTAGCACTGCTCGCGGGGGTATCGGTCGACTACTACGTGCGCATGGAGCGCGGCGGTCTCGCCGGTGCTTCCGACGGCGTGCTCGAGGCGCTGGCCTCTGCCCTGCAGCTCGACGAGGCGGAGCGCGAGCACCTGTTCCACCTCGCGCGGCACTCCGGCCCACGTCGGCGCAAGCCTGCCGTGACAGTGCGCTCGACGCTCCAGCAGGTCCTCGACGCGATCTCCGACGCGCCAGCCTGGATCGGCAACGGCCGTTATGACGTGCTCGCCACGAACCACCTCGGTCGCGCGCTGTATTCGCCGGTGCTGGCCGACCCGCGACGGCCCGCGAACACAGCGCGATTCCTCTATCTCAAGCCCGAGGAGGCCCGGGAATTCTTTGTCGACTACGACCTGGTTTCCAGCGGCGTGGCCGCGAAACTGCGCATGGAAGCGGGCCGCAATCCGCACGACGAGGAGCTGATCGCCCTGGTCGGCGAGCTGTCGACGTGCAGTGAGCTGTTCCGGCAGCAGTGGGCGTCCCAGAACGTGCGGCTGCACCGGTCCGGCCGGAAGCGGGTGCGCCATCCGGTCGTGGGCCGGCTCGACTTGGACGTCGAGCCGCTGGAACTGGCCGCCGAGCCGGGGTTGCACCTCAACGTCTACACCGCCCCGGCGGGCACACCGGCCGCTGACGGGCTGGCGCTGCTGGCGTCGTGGGCGGCCACGCAGCAGACGACGGCTAGCGAGGGGTAAAGCGCTCGTTTTCTTGAGAAGAGAATTGCCGGAAGCGATTACGTTTGCGGTCGTGCTGGCGCCAGCGGCTAGCACAGGCGCCCGACGCTGAAGCGGACGGCTAGCCGAAACACCCCGTCGACTCGTCCGGTAACCAATGGGGGCGGTTGAGCGATACCCCGCCGGGAACGACGACCCGGAAAAACGGGTCCGGTACGAGGGGAATCACATGCACCAGGGTTTTGCCATGCTTGCCGGCCGTTCGGCCGCGGCGCTCGTCGCCGTCGCCGCGCTGGCAGCGTGTTCGCCGGGGACCGCCGCGGCCCCGCCGGAAACCTCCGCCGCCCACGTCGAGGTCTTCGGCGCGGGCGGCTACCGGGGCATCGCCCCGGGGATGGCCAAGGAAGCGGCTCTCGCCACCGGGAAACTCGCCAACGCGCCGGTGTCCATGCTGGACGGCTGCACCGTCCTGAGCTGGCAGGGCGGCCCCGCGCCGGACCAGGCCCGGATGGCCGCCGAGGCCGAGGCGCAGCGGAAGGCCGACGACCTCCACTCCAAATCGGACGCCGCCGACCGGGACGCGAAGCAAAGCACGGGCGGGTCGGCCGCGGATTCGGCCAAAGCAGCCGCCAAGGACGCGGAGGCGGCTCAACTCGCGGCCGACTCCGCTCAGGCCGCCGCCGACCTGGCAGTCAAACGAGAAGCGCGCGACAAGGCGTTCGCCGCGGCCGGCGGCGCCTCGTTCGGCAAGAACGGCTTGCACGAGCTCGGCGCCCCTCCCGGAGCGAAGACCGCGGAGAGCATCGGCGCCGGATCCTCGCTGGCCGACCTGCACAAGGCGTACGACGCGCGCGGTCTGAAGGCCGACCCGGCCGGACGGTTCGAGCTGCCCATCGCGGAAAAACCGGGCTGGCACTTCGTGTTCACCCCCGCCGCCGACGGCACCGTCGGCGGAGTGGCGATCGCCGACAGCGCCAAGTGCCGCTGACAGAGAGCCAACCGCGCCGCTGAGTCCATTGTGGACAGATGAAGGCAGGGAGCTGGCGGGCAGACCGGCGGCTACGGGCAAACGTCGGATGCTGCGCCGCTCGGCAGCATCGGCCTGGCTGCCGGTGTCCAGCTGCAGCTCGTCTGCTCAAGCGCGTGTACCGCTTGCCTCGCAACAGGCTCACCCCCTGGAAAGAGCGGAGGCCGCGGAATATCGGTGGCGGCGCTCCCCCGCGGCGGCTTAAGCTCGCCAACACGGGGAGCGGCATGGAGTAGATCAGCGGCAGATCACTCGGCTTTTCACCGGGAGGGCGCGGGTTCGAGTCCCGCCTCCATGTCCATCCCCCGCGTCTTGGAGTAGTTCAGCAGGCAGAACACCCGGCTGTATTCCGGGAGGGCGCAGGTTCGAACCCTGCCTCCAAGTCTTGACCACAGGGGGAATCCACATGGGACACACCGCGTCGCCGGAGTACGCCTACGCGCAGTTGCAGCGGGCTGTGCGCACCGCCGCGTCCGCGAAGGACAGCGCGACGCGCCAGCGAGCCCAGGCGAAAGCAAGCCGGTGGCGGGACGTCCTGGCCGGCATGGCCGATGAATCCCTGCAGGTCGGCTCGCGGACTCCGGTCGCGGACACTCCGGCGTGGGTGACCCTCGAGGTCGCGCACGGCGGGTTCGCCACCGGTCGTTTCCTGGCCGAGGTGCCGCTTTCCCCCGCCGAGGCCGCGCTGTGCGCCGACGGGCCGGGCACGACCGACCGTGAACGGCTCAACCTCTGGTATCTCACCGACGCCGGGCTCGCCGCACTGCGCGCCATGCTGGCTTCCGAGTCCTACCGCATCGAGGTGCCGGAGGACGCCGCGCTGCCGACCGTGGCGTGGCTGCTGGACCACGGGCACGCCGAAGCCGCGCTCGACCTGATCGCCGAGCTTCGTCCGCTTCTGCCTCGCCTGCGGCTGGCTCCGCTTCCCGGCGCGGCACCGCGACCGGCGGGTGCGCTGGTGCGGCTGAGCACGGTCGGCGACGTCCGGGAGACGCTGCGGTCGGCGACCACCCGGCCCGCCATCGCGGCAATGCTGGAAACGCTGAAGGTGTGGCATCCGTTGTTCGACCGCCTGGTCGCGCTGTGGTGCGACACCGTGGAGGGCGATCTGCCGCGGCTGGACGGAACTGGCGTCACCGGCGGCTGGCCGTGCCGTACCTGGCCGCAGGACTGGGCACAGCGCCGCGCCCAGTGGCTCGCGGACTACGCGAGCGCGAGCGCCCAGCACACCGCGTCCCAAGCCCACACCCATCCGAAGAGCAACTTCGCCCGGCTGCACCGCGCGTTGCTGGCGTGCGAACACGACAGCGCGGCGCTGTCCGGCCGGGACGTGGGCTGGATCCGCCGGGCCCTGGCGAACACGATCACCAAACACGGCGAGCCGGGCTCGGAACCGCGGGCGGCGCTGCGCGCGTTGCAGGCCGCGGTCGCCGCGCGGCCCACCCACGCCGAACTCGCGGCCGCGCTGGCCGAACGGCTGGACCGTTACCCGGCCGACGGCGGGATCCCGGCGATCGAGCCGGTCGCCGAGGACGTGCCGGAACACTTGGCGGCCAAGGTCGCCCGCGCGCTGGAGGCGCCGATCGAGGAACTGGTCGCGCGCAACGTGATCACCTCGGCCGACGTGCTCGCGACGGTCCTGCCGCAGATCACCGCGCAGCTGCTGGCGGCGAACTTCGAGAACGAGCAGCTTTCGACGCTGTACGCCCAGACCTACGCGGCCTTCCGGCGTCGGCGAAGCTTGCTGCTGCTCGACCTGGAACACCAGGTGCGGCTTGAGGAACTGCCCTGGATCAACGCGATCGATCCGTTGCGAGCGCGGCGTCCGGACACTGCGCGGGCGGCACGCCAGACGCTTGCCCAGACAGTGCTGCTGGCGCTCAACGCGTTCCCGCAGGCGATCCTGCCGAACACGCTGGTGCGCGAACTGGGCGCGCTGGCGAAACAGGCCGGGCTGCCGATGCCGCTGGTGGAGGAGGTCGCCGCCGACATCTTCATGGGCACGTTCACCGCGAAGTGGCGCACGGCGGCCGAACTCACGAGCCGCGCGATGGCGGGCACGCTCTATGCCCGCTACTACGACCTGCCGGAGTCTTGGACCTCGGCACCGCGCCCGCGTCCGTTCCGCGTGTTCGCCAAGCGCACCGCCGACGAGTTCGCCGACGTGTGCGTGGCTCGAGCGGCCGAAGCCCGGGCCGGGAGCCGGTCCGGTTCAGTGGCCGCGAACGGCACCGTGCTGGAGCAGAGCCAGATCCTCACGACGCAGAACCTGGCAGTCCTGGTGGACACCCTGGAGCTGCGGAATCGGCTCCGGGAATCGGCCCCGGAACTGGCCGCCGAGTCGTTGACGTGGACGGTGAACCGGCTGTCGATCCGCGCCGACCATCACTACGCGGCCCTGCAGGCGGTCAAGAACGCGGCTTACGCCTGGCGGCAGGCGCTGTTCTTCTTGAGCTTCTGCGACCCCGACACCCAGCGGGCGACCGTAAGCCGGCTCGCCGAGCAGGTGGCCCGGACGGGGCTGGCCGAGCGGTTCGCTCCGGCAGTCACCGGCTTGGCGCAGGTGGTGGAAGGCGGCCGGTTCACCCCGGAAGGCCGGACGGCCGACGGGACAGGACGGCGCTTCCTCGGCTGGAGCACCGACCGGCATTGGTGCCTGCCTGAGCCCGGCCGCCACGCGCGCTGAATCGTCGTGCCGCGTCGAGAGTGCCGTTCAGCGACGCCAACCGCTGCATCATAAGGGCGCGCTCGCCGGTCGCTGAGCCGCGGAATGGTTGCGTCCAGGCGAAATCGCGATCGGTCATTCCGCAGCACGGCCAATTCGTCGGCAACCGCGCCCTGGACGACCGGACCCCGGCCAGGGCGCGGTTGGCGAGGAAGTGCGTGGCCGGATCTGTGGGGCGGTTGTCCTTGTGGACTACCTGATCCCTTGACAAGACTTCAGGTATGACCGACAAGGCCCGGCTAGAGGTTGTCGTAGCGGTGTGCACCGGTGTGGTGCTGCTCGATCTCGCGGGCCCGGTCCAGGTGCTCGACGGCGCGGGCGGCTACCGGGTGCGGCTCGCGTCGGCGGACGGGCAGCCGGTGCGTTCGGACACCGGGGTGGTGCTGGGCGTCGATTGTGCACTGTCCGATATAGACGGACAGGTCGACACGGTGCTCGTTCCTGGGCCTGCCCCGGGCCGGGTCGGCTCCGCTGCTCCGGAACTGCTCGCCGAGATCCGGCGGCTCGGCGATGCCGCGCGCCGGGTCGCCTCGGTGTGCACCGGCGCGTTCCTGCTGGCGGAGGCCGGGTTGCTGACCGGGCGGAAGGCCACCACGCACTGGGCCATGTGCGCCGAACTGGCCGCGCGGTTTCCCGGTGTCGCCGTGCGCCCGGACGCCATCTACGCGCGGGACGGCCGGATCGCGACCTCGGCCGGGGTCACCGCGGGCATCGACCTGGCGCTCGCGCTGGTCGAGGAGGACCTCGGGCCGGACGTCGCCAGGGAGGCTGCGCGGCAGCTGGTGGTGTTCCTGCGCCGTCCCGGCGGCCAGTCGCAGTTCAGCGTCTGGAGCGACGTCCCCGCCCCGAAAACCCCGGCGCTGCGCGGCGTGCTGGACGCGGTCGCGGCCGAACCGGCGGGCGATCACACGCTGTCGGGCATGGCGACGCGTGCGCGGGTCAGCGAGCGTCAGCTGAGCCGGCTGTTCCAGCGGGAACTCGGCGTCACGCCGGGCCAGTACGTCGCCCGCATCCGCGTCGAGGCCGCCCGGGTGCTGCTCGAATCCGGCGACGCCGGCGTGGAGACCGTGGCGCGCCGCTGCGGTTTCGGTTCCTCCGAGAGCATGCGCCGCCTGTTCCTTCAAGTCCTCGGCATTACCCCGTCCGCGTACCGGCAACGGTTCGCGTTTTCGTAAAGGAGAACCCAGATGCCGGATCACGTTTCCCGGCGCGCCGTGCTCGGCGGTGCCGCGGCCGGTGCAGCCGCGCTCGCACTCGGCGCTCCGGCGGCCAGCGCGGCGCCGGACGGACTCGCCTTCCCTGCCACCTGGCTCGCGCGGCGCGCCCAGAGCCTGGTAACCGCTGCGCAGCAACCGTTCCTGCGCAACCACAGCCTGCGCAGTTTCCTGTTCGCGCGGGCCGCCGCCAAGCTGCAGGGGCAACGACCGGACGAGGACTACGATTCCGAGCTGATGTTCCTCATCTGCGTGCTCCACGACATGGGGCTGGCCGAAGAGGGCAACACCGACCAGCGGTTCGAAATGGCCGGAGCCGATTTCGCCGCGCGGTTCCTGGAAAGCCACGGCATCACCGACCGCCGCGTCGACACCGTGTGGGACGCCATCGCCCTGCACACCACTCCGCAGCTGCACGAATCGCCGGTGTTCCGGCGCCGTCGCCCGGCCGAGATCGTCGTCGCACAAACCGGTATCGGCATCGACCTCACCGGCCCCGACGAACCGGGCCAGCTCCCGCCCGGTTTCGCCGACCGCGTGCACGCCCGCTATCCCCGGCTCGGCGGCTGCCGTGCCCTCACCGACGTCATGGTCAGCCAGAGTCTCGCGAACCCCCGCAAGGCGCCCCCGATGACGCTCCCCGGCGAAATCTTCCACCAACGCCATCCCGCGGCGCCTTATCCGACCTGGGACATGGTCCTCGACGCGAACACGTGGGGAGACTGAATCCCTCGCGCCAGGCGGAAAGCTCCGCGGCCGGGCACCGCGCGGTGCTCACCGGCCCAGCAGGGCCTTGGCGATATGGGTCACCTGGATCTCGTTGCTGCCCGCGTAGATCATCAGCGATTTGGCGTCGCGGGCGAGTTGTTCCACCCGGTATTCGGCCATGTAGCCGTTCCCGCCGAAAAGCTGCACGGCTTCCATCGCCACTTCGGTCGCCGCTTCGGCGGAGTACAGCTTCATCGCGGACGCTTCGGCGAGGGTGATCTTCTTGCCCTCGCGCATTTTCTCCAGGCTGGCGAACACCATGTTCTGCACGTTGATCCGGGCGATCTCCATTTTCGCCAGCTTGAGCTGGACGAGCTGGAACCGGCCGATCTCCTGGCCCCAGAGAGTGCGGCTCTTCGCGTAGCCGACGCACAGCCGTTGGCATTCGTTGATGATGCCCAGCGCCAGCGCGGCCACGCCGACGCGTTCCACTGCGAAACCGGACTTGACCTCGTCCTTGCTGTCGCCGGTGTCCTCGGCGGGTTCCTTCCCGCCGAGGAGCCGGTCCCGGCCGAGCTTGACGTTGTCGAAGAACAGTTCGCCGGTGGGCGACGACATCATCCCCATCTTCTTGAACGGCTTGCCCTGGGTCAGGCCGTCCATTCCCTTGTCCAGCACGAAGGCGAGCACCTTGCGGTCGCGCTGCCCGGTGCCGTCGCCCTCGTCCAGCTTGGCGTAGACCACGATGACGTCCGCGAAGGGACCGTTGGTGATGAACGTCTTCTGCCCGTTGAGAAGATAGCCGTCGCCGTCGCGCCGGACGGACGTCTTCATCCCGCCGAACGCGTCGGAGCCGGAGTCCGGTTCGGTGATCGCCCACGCGCCGACGTGCTCGAACGTGGCCAGTTTCGGCAGCCAGCGTTCTTTCTGCGCCAGAGTGCCCTTCGCCAGGATCGTCTGCGCGGTGAGCCCGAGGCTGACCCCGATGGAGGCGACCAGTCCCAGGCTGACCCCGGCCAGTTCGCTCGCGGCGATCACCGCCATCGCCTCCTGGCCGCCGAACTCGCTCCCCCGGGACTTCTCCCGGCGGGGCGGTTTCGGCTCGCCCGAAGCGATCGCGGCTTCCTTCCGGCGCTGGCTCTCCAGCAGTTTCGCGACGCTCTCCCGTGCCATGGCGTCGATGCCGAAGCTGGCGAACAACTTCCGGATGAGGGCGTAGGGCGGCAGCGCACCCGATTCCAGTTCGTCCGCGAGCGGCCGGATCTCCTTGTCGACGAACTCGCGGACGGCGTCGCGGATCAGGATTTCGGTCTCGGACCACTCGATCATGGAGTTCTCCCGCGAGGAATTCAGGCCCAGCCGGCGAGCCGGGAGTCTACTTCGGACAACGTCCACGGCTGGTCGGTCTCGGTCGTCTCGGCGACGGTCCATCCCTGGAGCTTCTGGATGCAGCCGCCCTGCACGGCGAAAACCTGGCCGGTGTGCGGGCACTTTTCGGTGGCCAGATAAGCGACCAGCGGGGCGATGTTGGCCGGGGAGAAGGCGTCGAACTCGCCGTCGGCGACGGGCTGGGCGAAAATCGCGCCCATTCCCGGGGTCGCCAGGGTGAGCCGGGTGCGGGCGATCGGCGCGATCGCGTTGACCCGCACGCCGTACCGCTCCAGCTCCGCGGCGGCGACCAAGGTCAGCGCAGCGATCCCGGCCTTCGCGGCGCCGTAGTTCGCCTGCCCCGCGTTCGGCACGGTGACCCCGGACGCCGACGCGGTGTTGATCACCGACCCGGCGACCTGCTCGCCTGCCTTCGACCGCTCCTTCCAATAAGCCGCCGCGTGATGCAGCACCGCTGCGTGCCCCTTGAGGTGCACGTCGATGACCGAATCCCACTGTGCTTCGGTCATCCCGGCCACGAACGCGTCGCGCAGGATGCCCGCGTTGTTCACCACCACGTCCAGCCTGCCGAATTCGGCCACCGCCTGGTCGACCAGTGCCTTCGCCCCTTGCCAGGCAGCGACGTTTTCGGTGCTGGCTGCGGCCTTCCCGCCAGCCGCGGTGATCTCGTCGACCACCTCTTGGGCCGGGCCTGCGTCAGAGCCGGCTCCGTCATTGGCGCCGCCGAGGTCGTTGACGACGACGCTCGCGCCCTCGCTCGCGAACAACAGCGCATGCTCCCGGCCGATGCCGCGGCCGGCACCGGTGATGACGGCTACCCGTCCGTCCAGTTGTCCCATGGTGGTTCTCCTTGGTGCGCACGGATTTTCGCGCGGTCAGTCCGTCAGTTCGGCGAGGCCGTCCTTGAGCACGACGGTCTCGCCCACGGTGGTCTCGTAGGCATAAGAGGTCACGCCGCCGGCCGAGCCGGCCTTCCAGACGCGGGTGGTGATGTCCTGCCCAGGCAGCACTGGTTTGGCGAAGCGCACCGCGAGCCGCTTCAGCCGGCTGACGTCCGAGCCGCCGGCCTCGGTCAGCACCGCCCAGGAAGCGAAGGCCAGCGTGCACAGGCCGTGCGCGATGATCCCCGGCAGCCCGGACGCCTTCGCGATCTCCTCGTCCAGGTGGATCGGCATCGGGTCGCCGGCGGCCGGGCCGTACCGGAAGGTCTGGTCCTCGTCGAGGTGCTGGGGCACGGCGAAGTCCGGTTCGCGTTCCCGGAGGGAGTCGTCGAACTTGTGTCCCGGAGCTTGGACGCCGACCGTGTCGCCGGTGTCGAAACCGCGGACGAAGAAGGTCACGTACTGCTCGTTGACCAGTTCGCCGCGCTCGTCGCGGGTTTCGAGGCGGACGCACGCCGCGGTGCCGTTGCCCAGTCCCTTCCAGCCGGTCATCACGCCCTTGGCGACGAGTTTGTCGCCGGGCCGGATCGGCCGGTGGAAGCGGAAGTCCTGTTCGCCGTGCAGCACTTTGCCGAGCAGTTCGACCGGCACCACCTCCAGCGCCGGTTCCAGCAGCGACTGGAACACCGGGACGATCCCGAAGACCGGGCTGGCGACCTCCCCGGCGAGGTGGGCGGGAATGGGGTCGTTGGTCGCCTCGGCGTACTCGATCAAGCGTTCCCGGGTGACCTCGAAGGCGGTTTCCTCGGTCCAGACGTCCAGCCCGTTCCGGTCGAACCGGAGTGCGGTGTCGGCCATCGTTGCTCCTTTGCGGACCGGAGGGAGTCAGGCGACCAGCGCGGCGAACTTGCCCAGCGAGTCGTCGAGCTGCTTCTTGGCGTCCTTCTCCACGGCCTTGCCGAGCGCGCCGACGATCATCTGCCCTTCGAATCCGGCGGCGATCGCGGCCTTGGAACCGCTGCCCTCGGGCTCGACCGAGAGGGTGAAGGTGCATTTGACGCCTGCCATGCCGACCCCGGAGATGACCAGCCGGTTCGGCGCGTCGTACTCGTCGACGGTCCAGGTGATGGTGTTCGGCATGCCGAGCATGGTGACCACCTGGGCGGCCTGCGACCCCTTGCTGAACTCGGCTGGCACCTCGCCCTTCCATTTGCTGTGGATGGTCAGCCAGTTCTCGAAGTTGCGGGGGTTCGAGAACTCGGCCCAGACGCGCTCCGGCGGGGCGGCGATCTCGGCGACAGCGTTGACCTGGCCCATGGTTCCTCCTGGTTGCTGGCGGGAATGCGGTGCTGGCTAAGGGAAGTACTGGCGGTTCAGCGTTCGGCGCGCTGGTAGGCGGTGACCACGGCGGCCCCGCCGAGGCCGATGTTGTGCTGCAGTGCCGCGGTGACGCCGTCGACCTGGCGGTTGCCCGCGGTGCCGCGGAGCTGCCAGGTGAGTTCGGCGCACTGAGCGAGGCCGGTCGCGCCGAGCGGATGTCCTTTGGAGATCAGGCCGCCCGACGGGTTCACCACCCATTTGCCGCCGTAGGTCGTCTCGGCGTTGTCGATCAGTGCGCCTGCTTCGCCCTCGCCGCAGAGCCCGAGTGCTTCGTAAAGCAGCAGTTCGTTGGCGGAAAAGCAGTCGTGCAATTCGATGACCTGAAAGTCCGCGGCTCCGAGCCCCGACTGCTCGTACACCTTGCGCGCGGCCTGGACGCTCATGTCGTAGCCGACGATGTTCTTGGCGGTGCCGTCGAAAGTGGAGCGGAAATCGGTCGTCATCGCCTGGCCGACGATCTCCGCCGCCTGGCCGGCGAGCGCGTGCTGGTCCACAAAGGACTCGCTGGCGAGGATCACCGCGCCCGAACCGTCCGAGGTCGGCGAGCACTGCAATTTCGTCAGCGGGTCGTAGACCGTGCGCGAGTTCTTGATGTCGTCGAGGGTGTACTCGTCCTGGAACTGCGCGTACGGGTTGTGCACCGAGTGCCGGTGGTTCTTCTCGCCGATCTTCGCGAAGTGTTCGGCCGTGGTGCCGTACCGCTTCATGTGCTCGCGGCCCGCCGCGCCGAACATCCACGGAGCGGGCGGGAAGAGCACTTCGGAGATCTCGGCGAGGGCCTGCATGTGGTTGCCCAGCGGCTGTTCCCGGTCGTCGAACGTCGACCCGAGGGAGCCCGGCTGCATCTTCTCGAAACCGAGTGCCAGCGCGCAGTCCGCCTGGCCGCTCTTGACCGCCTGCGCGGCGAGGTAGAGCGCGGTCGAACCGGTCGAGCAGTTGTTGTTGACGTTGACCACCGGGAGGCCGGTCATCCCCAGCTCGTAGAGCGCGCGCTGGCCGGAGGTGGATTCGCCGTAGACGTACCCGACGTAGGCCTGCTCGATCCGGTCGTAGGAAATCCCGGCGTCGGCGAGGGCGTTGGTTCCGGCTTCCTTCGCCATCTGCGGGTAATCCCAGTCCGGGCGGCTGCCCGGCTTCTCGAACTTCGTCATGCCGACGCCGACGACGTACACCTTGTTCGCCACCCGCGGACCTCCTCGTCGCTTGCCTGCGCACAAACATACATTCCGTGCTGTATTTATCAAGGGCGGATCGACAGCCTGCGAACGTGAGCCAGTGACTACATGCCGGTTGATCAGGGGCTTAGTGATCTCAACTTACAAACAAGCTTGAAGGTAAGTTGGGGAAGGTCGGGCCTGCAGGAGCGACCCCTCCGAGAGAGCGAGGCTATTCGGCAGGCTTCCGCACGAGCGCCACTCCGGCCGCGGAGAGCGCCTGTTCGCCGACGATCTTGAGGTGCGCCTTCGCTCGGCGCCACCGCTGGTCGACCTGGGCGTCGCCGACCACGCTGCTGCCCATCAGGATCCCGCGCACGGTATCCATCGCGGTGTAGGCCCAGTGCAGGAACTGCGGGTGGTCGGCGAAACCCGGCATCAGTTCCGAGCCGAAACTCAGCAGTGCGGCGTCGACCATCGGCTCCACCTGGCGCATCTTGGCCCGCAGGTCCGGATCGGTGCGCGCGGCTGTCCAGAGTTCCGTCGTGGCCGCGAAGATCGGCCCCTGATGGGTGTCCCAGAGCAGGTCCAGCGCCGCGTCGAGGATGTCGTCCGCTCCGCGCAGCCGGTCCACCTGCTCCAGCGCGGCATTGGACCGCTTCACCGCGAGATGCCGGACGGCGGCGGTCACCAGGTCGTTCTTGGTGCGGAAATGGTGCACCTGCGCGCCTCGCGTGACACCGGCGAGTTCGGCGACCCGCGTCGTCGTGGTCCCCGCGTAGCCGTATTCCACCAGGCAGTCGATCGTCGATTCCAGCAGGCGCTGCCGTGTCGCCGCAGTACGCTCTTCCTGCGTACGGCGACTGGGGCGATTCTGGACGACCGACACAGGAAGCAGCCTAGCAATCCGCCCGGTCCGCGCCGTCCGGGAACGACCGCGCACCGGCGGCCCGGGTTCCGGCCAGGCCGACGAACATCGTCTCGTGCAGGCGGCCCACGTGGGCGCGCACGATGCGCGCCGCCGCTTCCGGGCGGCCGGCTTCCAGTGCGTCCACCAGTTTCGCGTGCTCGCGGTTCGACTCGCGCAGTTTCGGCATCGGGTACGGCAGATAGAACCGGTGCAGCTCGGCCAGCACGACCTCGTACTGCCGCACCGCCGCGGCCGGGCCCGGCTCCGCCACCGCGCGGTGGAACTCCGTGTCCAGCTCGTGGAACTCGGCCCAGTCCGCCGCCGCCCGCATCCGCTCGACCAGCGTCCGCAGGCGCGGGACGTCCGGCGATCGCGAGGCCGCCAGCTGGGCCAGCCCGGACTCGAGCACCAGCCGGTGGTCGATCAGCTCCCGCACCTCGGCGGCCGACGCCCGGTAGGCGCCCACCTCCCGCACCCGCCGCGCGGGCGGGTGCTCGGCCACCAGCGTGCCGCCGCCCCGGCCGCGACGGCGTTCGATCACGCCGTCCTCGGCCAGGGATTCCAGCGCCCGCCGCACGGTGATCTCCGCGACGTCCAGCGCCCGCGCGATCTCCGCGTTCGAGGGCAGCCGCTCCCCTGGCGCCAGCAGGCCCAGCTCCACCGCGAGGGCGATCCGCGCGCGCACCGTGTCCAAAGCGGACAACCGCCGGATGCCGGTCACCGCAGGGGAATTGAGGTCTGCCGGGGTCATGATCCGACCGTACCGCACAAACTGCTCATGATGAGCACTCTTGTTTAAGTGTTCAAGATGGTCTATTTTCCGTCCATGCCGCGACCACTGCCGATCGCCCTCGCCCAAGCGCCGCCCCGGCCCGCGGGAACCCCCGGGTTCTCCGGCGAGGTCGAGTCCCTGCTGAGCCGGTTCCCGGACACCCGCCTGGCCGCTTTCCCCGAACTGCACCTCTGCGGCGTCGACGGCGAAGGCGACGACCGCACCCGGCGGCTCCGCGAAACCGCCGAGCCGCTGCACGGCCCCCGGACCCGGGAACTCGCCGAACTGGCGGGCGATCTCGGCATCTGGCTCGCGCCGGGCACAGTGTGCGAGGCCGGGGAGCGCGGCGAACTGTTCAACACCGCCCTGCTGTTCTCGCCCCGCGGAGAGCTGGCCGGCTGGTACCGCAAAATCTTCCCGTGGCGGCCCCACGAGCCGTACGACCCCGGCGACCGCTTCGTCGTCGCCGAGCTGGCCGGCGCCGGCCGCGTCGGCTTCTCGATCTGTTACGACGCCTGGTTTCCCGAAGTCGCCCGGCACCTCGCCTGGATGGGAGCCGAGGTGGTGCTCAACCCCGTCCAGACGACCACTCCGGACCGCGCGCAGGAACTCGTGCTCGCCCGGGCGAACGCCATCGTCAACCAGGTCTTCGTCGCGAGCGTGAACACCGCCGGCCCGTCCGGCCGCGGCGACAGCGTCCTCGTCGGACCCGAGGGCGAGGTGCTGGCGGCGCTGCCCGGCGAAGCCGAAGGCGTCCTCGCGCACACGATCGACCTCGACGACGTGGCCCGCGTCCGCCGCGAGGGCACCGCGGGAACCAACCGGATGTGGGAGCAGTTCCGCCCCGCCGACGCTCCGCTGCGGCTGCCGCTCTACCAGGGGCGGATCGACCCGGACCGCTGGCGCCCCCGAGGAGAAGACGACCGATGACCGCCCCGTCCACCGCCCCGGCCGCGCTGCGGCGCCGGCTCGGCCTGCCCGGCGTCGTCCTGTTCGGCCTCGCCTACATGGCCCCGCTGATCGCGCTCGGCACGTTCGGCATCGTCGCGGCG